>DATIDZ010000489.1:0-4445 GCA_035456045.1 Caldimonas sp. | reverse complement strand
GGGGGAGCGACTGCCAGGCGCTCGTGGTCGAGGCCGACCAGCTCACCGGCGCGTCGCCGCGACCGCGCGCGACTCGGCGCGCCGACGCGGCGGCGATGCCGAACAGCGCGACCGCCGCGGCGATGTCCTGCTCGTCGGCGCTGCCGAGCTGCAGGCGCAGGTAGATGCGACCGCGCAGCGTCATCAGCAGGAACGGCGGCTGGGCGCTCAGCCAGCTCGCAGCGGCGCGCTCCAGCGCGTGCGAGAGCGGTCCCTCGAGCCACGCCTTGCCTTCGTGCGGCAGGCTCGACACGCCGGCGAAGCAGTTGCGCAGGATCTGCGAGCCGGCGAGCGACATCTTCGGGAAGACGACCAGCCAGCGCGTCTCCTCGCCGATCGCGTCGTCGAGCGAGGTCTGGTTGGTCTGCGTCGCCTGCTCGAACGCGTCCTCGGCGAGCCGCTCCCGCAACGGCTTGGTCATCAGGAGCATCTGCATGTCGGGCGGCGCGTCGAGCACCATGCGCATGCGCAGCTCGTGGCCCTCGATGTAGGCGCGCTGCGGCCGGCCCCACTCGAGCCGCCAGGGCTTGCCGTCGAACTGGCCGTCGATCGCGAAGCCGTCGCCGTCCTTCTCGCGCTTGTAGGTGTGTCCGGCGCGGCGGGCCCAGCCGGCGATCGCGTCGCCTTCGGCGCGCCGTGTGGCCCGTGCCAGCAGGCGCTTGATCGATTCGAGCATGACCCTCTCCGATCCACTAGAGTCGTGCGTCGGGCGCGCTCGGCGCCACCTTCATTGCAGGACGCGACACGATGATCGAAGTGTATTCGTGGGCCACGCCGAACGGCCACAAGGTCCACGTGATGCTCGAGGAGTGCGGACTGCCCTATCGCGCGATCCCCGTCAACATCGGCGCCGGCGACCAGTTCAAGCCCGAGTTCCTGGCGATCAGCCCGAACAACAAGATCCCGGCGATCGTCGACCCGGACGGTCCCGACGGCAGGCCGATCTCGCTGTTCGAATCCGGCGCGATCCTGGTCTACCTGGCGTCGAAGACGGGGCGCTTCCTTCCCGCCGACGTTCGCGGCCGCTACCAGACGCTCGAGTGGCTGATGTTCCAGATGGGCAGCGTCGGCCCGATGCTCGGCCAGACCCATCACTTCCGGCTCTACGCGCCGGAGAAGATCCCCTACGCGATCGATCGCTACAGCAACGAAGCCAAGCGCCTCTACGCGGTCATGAACAAGCGGCTCGAGTCGCAGCAGCACATCGCGACCGACGAGTACACGATCGCCGACATCGCGATCTTTCCGTGGCTGCGCTCGTGGCAGAACCAGGGCATCGACTGGGCCGACTATCCGCGCCTCAAGGACTGGTTCGATCGCATCGCCGCCCGGCCCGCGGTGCAGCGCGGCGTCGAGGTGCTGGCCGGCCTGCGCAAGCCGTTTCGCACCGACCAGGAACGCGACGTCCTGTTCGGCAAGACGCAGTACGAGCGGCGCTGAGCGCCACGTCGGTCAGTCGCTCGGCGCGACGCAGGGGCGGGTCTCGGACTGGCGCGGCACCCAGAGCTTGCGCAGCTTGGCGAGCTCCTCGTCGTAGAACGCATTTTTCTGCGCCGCTTCGTCGCGCTGGTTGGCGATCGCCTGCGTCTGCGCCGCGATCACTGCGCTGTTGCTGTCGAGATCGCGACGCAGCTTCGGCGGAAGATTGCCCGAGGGATAGAACTCGGCCTCGTCGAGCAGGCGCTTGCGCTCCGTGAGCAGCTGTGTCATCCGTCGCTCGGACAGGCGGATCGCCAGCTCCACCTGGCTCAAGGCGTTCTCGCGCGCGGCGTCGTGCTTCGCCTTGTCGGGATACCGGCTCAACAGGCTCTGCAGACTGCGCTGCTCCGCCTTGCAGGCGTTGTAGAGCTCCACCTCCTTGCGCTTCTTTTCCTCCGCAGCGGCCTTCTCGGGCTCGGTGGGCGGCGGCTTGTAGCAGCGCGGATCGGAGGGGTCGGTGATGATCGGCTTGCCGTTCGCATCCTTGCAGGTGAGGATCCTCGTCTTGGCCGGCTCGGTGGCGCTCGTCGCCGAGCACGTCATCGCCACCAGCGAACATCCGACGAGGAGCTTCGTTGCGGCAGCGAGGTGTCGCCTTGTGCCGGTCACCTCGCCTAACCCCACCTTCATCGCGGCTCCGTTCGTGTCGTCTGGCCTGCCCGGAGGGACTCGAACCCCCGACCTGTTGCTTAGAAGGCAACTGCTCTATCCAGTTGAGCTACGGGCAGCGAGGGCCGTCGTTCGACGACGGTTGGTCGGGGCGGCGGGATTCGAACTCGCGACCTACTGGTCCCAAACCAGTTGCGCTACCAGGCTGCGCTACGCCCCGAACCGGCGCGATTGTAGAGGCGACGCCTGCGATCGCCGTTGTCAGCGCGCCTCGTCGACGACGCTCGGCGCGGGCAGCATCAGCTGGCGCGAGATGGCGACGCATTGCTGGATGTGCTGCTCGCAGACGTAGCGCAGCGCCGAGTAGGTGAGCGCCGCGGAGACCGCCTGCCCGGCGATCGGCACGAACTTCGCGGCCTGCTGCGTCGTCAGGCGCACGCCGACCAGGCGCAGCACCTGCATGACGAGCTCGCGCGTGACCAGCCTGCCGATGAGCAGCCCGCCGCCGGCCGAGATCGCCTTGTAGACGACGACCTGGCGATCCGGCGCGAGCCGTTCGATCTGCTCCGGCGTCAGGCCGAAGGCATGGTTGATGTCGGGGATCAGCTTCATCAGCACCGCGACGTCGGTGACCCAGTCGAGGCCGGGCAACGGGACCACCGACACGCCGGCCGCCATGAGCGCGCGCCGACCGACCAGGCGCCGGCAGTGCTCGACGACCGCATCGATCTCGCGCGTCGTCGCCGGCACGACGGCCCAGTCGACGGCCGGCGCTCGTCGCGCGAACAGCTTGCCCAGTGCGGAATTCGCCATCACGTCGATTGTCTCTTCGCGCGGTCGGTGCTCAGGCGAACGCCTGCGCCCAGATTTTGTCGAGCCGCTTGACGCTCACCGGTTGCGGGGTCTTCAGCTCCTGCGCGAACAGGCCGACGCGAAGCTCCTCGAGCCACCAGCGGAACTCGTCGAGGCGGGCGTCGCGCGCGCCGCGCCTCTCGGCGAGCTTCTTCAGATAGCGCTGCTCGAGCGGCCGCAGCTCGGCCAGGCGAGCGCTGTCGCGGGCGGGATCGGCGCGCAGCTTGTCGAGCCGGGCCGCGATCGCCTTCAGGTACCGCGGCAGGTGCTGAATGCGCTCCCACGGCGTGTCGGCGATGAAGCGTCGGGGCATCAGGCGATCGAGCTGCTGCGCGACATCGTCGGCGACGTCCTTGGGCGGGCGCGTGTCCTTGAGCTTTCTCAGCACCGCGTGGTATTCCCCGAGGACGACGCCGGCGAGCCGCGCGACCTCGTTGGCGATCAGCACCATCCGGCCGCGGCCTTCCTCGATCTGCCGCGCGAAGGCGGCGGCATCGGTCGGCCACGGCTCGGCGAGGAATGCGCGATCGAGCGCGACCTCGACGATCTGGGCGCGCAGCTCGTCGGCGGTGCCGAGCGGAAGGAAGGCGATCGCGGTCTTCTGCAGGTCGGGCAGGTTCTTCTCGAGCGATTTGAGCGAATCGCGCACCTGCAGCGCGACTAGGCGGCGCAGCCCGGCGCGGTGCCGTGCGGCGGCGATCTCGGGCTCGTCGAAGACCTCGATCTCGACATGCGTTCCCTTGTCGATGAGCGCCGGATAGCCGATCAGCGTCTGTCCGCCCTTGGCAAGCTCCATGAGCTCGGGCAGCTCGCCGAACGTCCATGCCGTGAAGGCTGCGGGCGCCGGAGCGGCGGGCGCAGCGTCGCGGCCGGTCGAGGACCGAGCCGGCGCGGTGCCCGCGGGCGCGCGAGCAGGCGGCGACACGGCGACCGCACGACCTGCATCTCGATCGGCCAGTGCGTCAGCGCTGGCTGGCGACGATGGCGTCGGCAGGCGCAGCGCCGCCAGGGCCTGGAACGCAGAGCGCGCCTGCGTCCCGAGGGCGGCCTTCAGCTCGGCGAGCCGGCGCGATTCGCCCAGCTGTCGGCCGTGCTCGTCGACGACGCGCAGGTTCATGACGAGATGCGGCGCGAGCAGCTCGTGCTTGAAGTCCTCGCGCCGCAGCGGCAGGCCGGTTCGCCGGGCGGCGTGCGCGGCGAGCGTCTCGAGCAGGCCGCCGACACCGAACTCGGTGTCGGCGATGAACGCATCGGCGTACTCGGGCAGCGGCACGAGGCGCGAGCGCGGGCGCTGCGGCAAGGTCTTCGCGAGGGCGACTATCTTTTCCTTGAGCATGCCGGGCACGAGCCATTCGCACCGCTCCTCGCTCGCCGGGTTGAGCGCGAAGATCGGCACGGTCACGGTCACGCCGTCGCGCGGATCGCCCGGCTCGTGCAGGTAGTGGGCCGCGCAGTCGACGCCGCCG
>DATIDZ010000488.1:0-11997 GCA_035456045.1 Caldimonas sp. | reverse complement strand
GGAGCGACGCAATCGTCACCGCTCGGCGCCAATCCGGCTGGTACCGCCGGCACCGCGAACGCCGTCGGCTCGAGCGCCGCGGCCGCGCCGATCACGCCATCGGCCGGGCCGTCGACCGGCGGCTTCATCCAGGCCGACCCGGCGACCAACTCGCTCATCATCACCGCGCCCGAGCCGCTCTACCGCCAGGTGCGGGCGATGATCGACCAGCTCGACGAGCGGCGCGCGCAGGTCTACATCGAAAGCCTGATCGTCGAGGTGACGGGCGACAACGCCGCCGACTTCGGCTTCCAGTGGCAAGGGCTCATCGCCAACAGCAGCCAGACCAACGCGATCGCCGGCGGCACCAACTTCGGCACCACCGGCAACCTGCTCGCCCTCACCGCCGCGCAGCTCGCCGGTACCAGCGGTTCCGGAACCACGTCGGGAACCGGCTCGGGCATCGCCGGCAGCGGCGCGGCGAGCGCGGCCGGCCTGATCGGCGAGGGCCTCAACGTCGCGCTCCTGCACAACTTCTACGGCACGATCGGCCTCGCCGCGATCGCGCGGATCCTGCAGAGCCAGACCAACACCAACATCGCGTCGACGCCGAACCTGGTGACTCTCGACAACGAGGAAGCCAAGATCGTCGTCGGCAGCAACGTCCCGTTCGTCACCGGCCAGTTCACCAACACCGGCGTCGCGACGACGAGCCCGTTCCAGACGATCGAGCGCAAGGACGTCGGCATCACGCTGCGCATCCGGCCGCAGATCGGCGAGAACGGCACGATCCGGATGACGATCTTCCAGGAGGCGTCGAGCCTGTCGCAGCAGGTCGCGCCCGGAACCTCGAACGCCGGCCCGTCGACCAACAAGCGCTCGATCGAATCGAACGTCGTCGTCGACGACGGCCAGATCATCGTCCTCGGCGGGCTGATCGAGGACCGCTACACCGACAACAAGACGAAGGTGCCGCTGCTCGGCGACATCCCTTACCTCGGCGCGCTGTTCCGCAGCGAGAGCAGGACCAAGACGCGAACCAACCTCATGGTCTTCCTGCGCCCGGTGGTGATGCGCGACGCCGAGACGACCAACCGCGTCTCGCTCGACCGCTACGAGCAGATCCGCGGCTTCCAGAAGGACATGCAGCCCCGGCCGAGCGTGCTCGTGCCGATCAACGACTCGCCGGTGATCGCGCCGATCCAGCGGGTCGAGGAAGTCGGCCAGGGGCTGTCCGCGCCGCAGAGCTCGCCGGGCACGACCAGGCCGCTGCCGCTGCGGCCGCAGCCGGAGGGCGTGCCGCCGTCGACGGAGCCCGCGGCCGCCGCGCCGGCGCCGTCGGCACCGGCCTCGACGCCGAAGTGAGCCGCGCGATGGGCAACCGCCACCCGCTGCCGTACGCGTTCGCCAAGACGCACACCGTCCTGCTCGAGGACGACGGCGCGCGCCTCGTCCTCTGGGCGCCCGAGACCGTCGGCCTGCCGGCGCTCTCGGAGGTGCTGCGCATGTTCGACGTCGACGCCTTCGAGCGCGAGCCGGCCGCGACGCTGTCGGGCCGCATCGCCGCCGCCTATGCCGGCGGGGAGTCGAGCGCCGCCGTCGTCATCGGCGAGGTCGAGAGCGCGGTCGACCTGTCGCGGATGATGCAGGAGCTGCCGGCGATCGAGGACCTGCTCGAGGCCAGCAACGACGCGCCGATCATCCGCATGCTGAACGCGCTGCTCACGCAGGCGGCGAAGGACGGCGCGAGCGACATCCACATCGAGCCGTACGAGCGATCGAGCTCGGTGCGCTTTCGCGTCGACGGCACGCTGCGCGAGGTCGTGCAGCCGAACCGCGCGCTGCACGCGGCGCTGATCTCGCGCCTCAAGATCATGGCCGAGCTCGACATCGCCGAGCGCCGGCTGCCGCAGGACGGCCGCATCTCGCTGCGCATCGGCGGCCGTGCCGTCGACGTTCGCGTCTCGACGCTGCCGTCGGCGCACGGCGAGCGTGCCGTGCTGCGCCTGCTCGACAAGGCCGAGTCGAAGTTCACGCTCGAAGGACTGGGCATGAGCGGCGAGACGCTGCGCCGGTTCGACCAGCTCATCGAGCAGCCGCACGGCATCATCCTGGTCACCGGCCCGACCGGCTCCGGCAAGACGACGACGCTCTACGCATCGCTCGGCCGCGTCGACACCGCCGGCACGAACATCCTCACGGTCGAGGACCCCGTCGAGTACGAGCTCGCCGGCATCGGCCAGACGCAGGTCAACGCCAAGATCGACCTCACCTTCGCGAAGGCGCTGCGAGCGATCCTGCGCCAGGACCCCGACGTCATCATGATCGGCGAGATCCGCGATTACGAGACGGCGCAGATCGCGATCCAGGCGTCGCTGACCGGCCACCTGGTGCTCGCCACCGTCCACACCAACGACGCGCCGAGCACGGTGACGCGGATGATCGACATGGGCGTCGAGCCGTTCCTGCTCTCGTCGAGCCTGATCGGCGTGCTCGCGCAGCGGCTGGTGCGAAAGCTCTGCCTCGCCTGCCGCAAGGTCGACGCGCGCGGCCACTGGCATCCGGTCGGCTGCGCGCAGTGCGCGATGACCGGCTACAAGGGACGCACCGGGGTCTACGAGCTGATGGACGTCGGCGACGAGATCAGGAACCTGATTCACGGGCGCGCGGCCGAAGCCAAGATCGCCGCGGCGGCGCAGGCGGCCGGCCTGAAGTCGATGCGCGAAGACGGCGAGCGCCTCGTCGAAGAAGGCATCACGTCGCTGGAAGAGGTCGTCCGCGTCACCCGCGAATAGACATCCGACGTGCCTGCTTACCGATTCGAAGCGCTCGACGCCAGCGGCAAGGCGCAGAGCGGCCTCGTCGACGCCGACAACTCGCGCGCCGCGCGCTCGCAGCTCCGCGCCCAGTCGCTGGTGCCGCTCGCCGTCACGCAGGTCGTGTCGGCCGGCACGACGCCGACCGGCTTCAGCTTCGCCCGCAGGGTCTTCAATCCGACCGGCCTCGCGGTCTGGACGCGCCAGCTCGCCGGCCTGGTCGGCTCGGGGCTGCCGCTCGAGCGGGCACTGACCGCGCTCGCCGACGAAGCCGAGGACACGCGCCAGCGCGAGCTCGTCGCCCACCTGCGAAGCGAGGTCAACGCCGGCCAGCCGTTCGCGCGCGCGCTCGCGACCGCGCCACGCGAATTCGACGAGGTCTACCGCGGCGTCGTCGCCGCCGGCGAGCAGAGCGGCGCGCTCGGCGGGGTGCTCGAGCGCCTCGCCGACGACCTCGAAGCGCGCCAGGAACTGAAGGGCCGGCTCATCGGCGCGACCCTCTATCCGGCGATCGTCTCGGTGATCGCGGTCGTCATCGTCGTCTTCCTCGTCACCTACGTCGTGCCGCAGGTCGCGACCGTGTTCACGAGCACCAAGCGTTCGCTGCCGTTCCTGACGATCGCCATGATGGCGTTCAGCGACTTCCTGCGCAGCTACGGCTGGCTCGTCCTCCTGCTGCTCGCCGGCGCCGGCACGGTGCTCGCCTTCAGCCTGCGCAACGAAGCATTCCGCCTGCGCTTCGACGCCGGCTTCCTCGGCCTGCCGCTGATCGGCCGGCTCGCGCGCGGCTACAACGCGGCCCGCTTCGCCGGCACGCTGGCGATGCTCGCCGGCGCCGGCGTGCCGATCCTGAAGGCGCTGCAGGCCGCTTCCGAGACGCTCTCGAACCGGGCCATGCGCGCCGATGCGATGGACGCGCTCGTCCAGGTTCGCGAAGGCGCGCCGCTCGCCTCGGCGCTCGCCGGCAAGAAGCGATTTCCCGGCATCCTCGCGATGTTCTCGCGCCTCGGCGAGCAGACCGGGCAGCTGCCGCAGATGCTCGACCGCGCCGCCAAGCAGCTTTCCGGCGAGGTGCAGCGGCGCGCGCTGCAGATGGCGACGATCCTCGAGCCGCTCCTGATCGTCGGCATGGGCGGCGTCGTCATGCTGATCGTGCTCGCCGTGCTGCTGCCGATCATCCAGCTCAACAGCTTCGTCAAGTGAAGCGTCGGCTCGCCCTCCTCGCCGCCGGCGTCCTCATCGCGGCCCGCGCGGTCGCGGCCGACTGGGTGATCGTGCCCGGCGAGCGCGTCGGCCCGATCGACGCCGGCGCGAGCGAGGCGAAGCTCGTCGAGCTGTTCGGCGCGGCCAACGTCAAGCGCGTGTCGTTCGAGGTCGAGCCGGGAGAGGCCGTGCCTGCGACGACCGTGTTCGCCGACGATTCGACGCGCCGCGCCGTCGTCCTGTGGCGCGATCCGCAGGCGCGCACCTCGCCCGAGACGGTGCTGATCCGGGGCGAGCGCAGCGTCTGGCGGACCGACAAGGGCATCACGCTCGGGACGCCGCTCGCGACGCTGCGGCGCCTGAACGGCAAGGCCCTGACCCTCACGGGCTTCGGCCCCGACCTCGGCGGCACCGTGCTCGACTGCAACGGCGGCCGCCTCACCGAGTTCGGCCAGGACGGCCCGCGCGGCATCGTCGGCCGGACGCTGGTCGTCCGCGTCGAGCCCGACCCGGCGCTGCGCGACACGGCGGCGTACCAGCAGGCGATCGGCGAGAGCGAGCTCTCGTCCGACAGCGACGCCATGCGGACACTGAACCCGCGCGCCTACGAGCTGATGGTCGAGATCCGGCCGCGCTGACTCCGTAAGATCGGGCGATGCCCGCCACGCTCGCCGGTCAGCTCGTCGTCGCCATCTCCTCGCGCGCGCTCTTCGACTTCGAGGAGGAGAACGAGCACTTCGAGGCCAACGACGACCGCGCCTACATGCAGCTCCAGCTCGAGCGCATCGACAGCGCGGCCAAGCCCGGCGTCGCGTTCTCGCTGGTGCAAAAGCTGCTGGCCTTCAACGAGCCGACCGCGCAGCGCGTCGAGGTCGTCATCCTCTCGCGCAACGACCCGGTGTCCGACATGCGCGTGTTCCGCTCGGCGCAGGCCTACGGCATGCCGATCCAGCGCGGCGTCTTCACGCGCGGCGGCACGCCGTGGCGCTACCTCAAGCCGCTCGCCGCCAACCTGTTCCTCTCGGCCAACGAGGCCGACGTGCGCTCGGCGCTCGAGGCCGGCGTCCCCGCGGCGCGCGTCTTCCCGCATTCGGCGCGCGCCTCCGACCGCCACCCGCAGGAAGTCCGCATCGCCTTCGACGGCGACGCGGTGCTCTTCTCCGACGAGGCCGAGCGCGTCTTCCAGGAAAGCGGCCTCGACGCGTTCCAGGCGCACGAGCGCGCGCAGGCCGAGACGCCGCTGGCCGCCGGCCCGTTCCAGCCGCTCTTGCTGGCCCTGCGCCGGCTGCAGAACGAGCCCGCGCACGGGATGCGCGTCCGCACGGCGCTCGTCACCGCGCGCAGCGCGCCGGCGCACGAGCGCGCGATCCGGACGCTCATGGAGTGGAACGTCGAGATCGACGAGGCCATGTTCCTGGGCGGCCTCCAGAAAGGCGAATTCCTGCGCGAGTTCGAGCCCGACTTCTTCTTCGACGACCAGACCGGCCACATCGAGAACGCGGCGGCGCACGTCCCCTCGGGACACGTCGCGTCGGGCGTCAGCAACCCGCCGCGCGCCTGAACGCCGTCAGCGAAAGGCGCGCAGGCGCTCGAGGTCGGTGACCTTCACGCCGCCATACTCGACCCGGATCAGCCCGCCCGCCTGCAGCGCGCGCAGCGCCTCGTTGACGCGCTGGCGCGACAGGCCGACCAGGTAGCCCAGCTCCTGCTGCGTGATCCGCAGCAGCGTGCCGACGCCGGGATAGAGGATCGGATGGAAGAGCGCCGCGAGGCTGCGCGCGACGCGCGCGTCGGGATCGTTGAGGCGATCGATCTCGCGCGCCGCCATGAACTGGCCGAGCCGCTCGTTGAGCTGCTGCAGGATGAAGCGGTTGAACGGGATGCTTCGGTCGAGCAGCCAATGGAAGGTGTCGACCGTCAGCCCGGCGACCGTGCTCGGCCTGAGCGCTTCGATGTTGTAGCGGTACGCCTCGCGCTTGATCACCGTGCCTTCGCCGAACCAGCCGCCCGGCGGCAGCCCGGTGAAGGTGATCGGGATGCCTTGCGCGGTGTCGTTGCTCGTCTTGAGCAGCCCGTCGATCACGCCGAACCAGAACGTGACCGGACGGCCGACGCGGCACAGGAGCTCGCCCGGCTCGACCTGGACGACGCGGAGGTCGGCGAGCGCGCGCTCGCGCTCGTTCGCTTCGAGGCAGTGCAGCCACGGGATGTCGGCGCGCTCCAGGACGTCGAGCGCGCGCGCACGCTCGCGAAGCTGGGCGGCCGACGGCGTCGTCATCGCCGCGATTGTCTTGCGCCCCCGATGTCATGCCTCCCTGCGCTTGACCAAACAAGTGTTTGTCCTTCTAATCGCGCCATGGGACCGACCCTCGAAGCCACCGCGCCTGTGCGCACGCGCTCCACCGCGCCGGTGCGCACGCGCTCCGCCGCGCCGGTGAAGCGGGCCTCGAGCCGCCTGCCGCGCCTGCTCGACGAGGCGGCACGCGCGTTCGCCCAGCGCGGCTTCGCGGCCGCATCGGTGCGCGAGATCGTCGGGCCGGTCGGCATGCTGCCGGGCTCGATGTACTGCCACTTCCCGACCAAGGAGGCGCTCCTCGCCGCGGTCTACAAGGAAGGCGTCGAGCGGATCGGCGCCGCGGTCGACGCCGCGATCGCGCCGATCGCCGACCCGTGGCAGCGGCTCGAAGCGGCGTGCGTCGCCCATCTCGCATCGCTGCTCGACCAGACCGACTACTCGCAGGTGGTGATCCGCGTGCGGCCGGGCGACGCGCCGGCGGCCGAGGCCGAGCTGGTGGCCCTGCGCGATTCGTACGAGAAGCGCTTCGCGCGTCTCGTCGCCGCATTGCCGCTGGCGCGACCGACCGACCGCACGATGCTGCGCCTCATGCTCGTCGGCGCGCTCAACTGGAGCCAGACCTGGTATCGCGCCGGCGGCGGCGCCACGCCCGAGAAGATCGCGCGCCGCTTCGTCGGGCTGCTCCGCTCGAGCCTGGCGGCCGACCGCCATCGGGGCCCCTGACGAGGACCGCATGAACGACGACGATTTCCGACCGCGGGTCCTGGTGACCAAGATCGGCCTCGACGGCCACGATCGCGGCAGCCGCATCGTCGCCGCCGCGTGCCGCGACGCCGGCATGGAGGTGATCTACACGCCGCCGTGGCAGAGCATCCCGGCGGTGGTGAAGCTCGCGCTCGAGGAAGACGTCGACGTCGTCGGCATCTCGTCGCTCGCCACCGACCACCTCATCGTCCCCAAGCTCATGACCGCACTGCGCGAGGCCGGCCTCGGCAACGTCCGCGTCGTCGTCGGCGGGATCGTCCCGGACAACGAGGAGAAGCTGCTCATCGACGCCGGCGTGCGCGAGGTGTTCCACCCCGGCAGCACGATGGACGAGATCACCACCCGAATGCGCGACTACGCGCGCGAGGCGCGGCGCGCCGGCGCGAGCGCCGACGCAGGAGAGTCGACATGAACAGGCCGATCGACCCGCATCTCCTCGCCGGCAGCGAAACCGCGCAGCAACGCTGGCAGCGCGAATTCGCCGAGGGCGTCGCCGACGACCGCGAGGTCGCCAACGTCTCCGGCATTCCGATCCAGCCGCTCTACACCGCCGCCGATCGCGCGGCCGCGGGCGGCGACGAGCCGCTCGGCTACCCCGGCCAGCCCGACTACACGCGCGGCATCTACGCGACCATGCACCGCGGCCGCAAGTGGACGCAACGCCAGCTCGTCGGACTCGGCACGCCGGCGGACTACAACGAGCGGCTGCTCGGCCTGCTCGACCGCGGCGCGACGGCGGTCTCGCTGATCCCGTGCAACTCGGTCTACCGTGGCTTCGACATGGACTCGGTCGACATCGAACTCCTGGGCACGTGCGGCGCCGTCGTCAACAACGCCGACCACATGGACCGCTGCCTGCAAGGCGTCGACCTCGGCGAGATCTCGTGCGCGCTCAACGACCCCTCGCCGTTCACGCTGCTGGCCTTCATGCTGGTCGCCGCCGAGCGGCGCGGGGTCGACTGGAAAAGAATCACCGGCACCTCGAATCAGAGCGACTATCTCTCGCACTACGTCGCCAACCACATGTTCTACCGGCTCTCGCTGCCGGGCGCGCGACGGGTGCTGATGGACCACATCGCGTACTGCCGGCAATTCGTGCCGCGCTGGAACCCGATGTCGGTGGTCGGCCAGCACATGCAGCAGGCCGGCGCGACCCCGGCCGAGGCGATGGCGTTAACGCTCGCGAGCGCGGTTCAGAACGCCGAGGACTGCATCGCCCGCGGCATGGACCCCGACGAGTTCCTGCCGCGCTTCACCTTCTTCTTCGACATCTCGCTCAGCTTCTTCGAGGAGATCGCCAAGTTGCGCGCCGGCCGGCGCGTCTGGGCGCGCATCGCGCGCGAGCGGCTCGGCGCCAAGAGCGAGAAGTCGTGGCGCTTCAAGTTCCACGCGCAGACCTCCGGCGTCGACCTCACCCGGCAGCAGCCGCTCAACAACATCGCGCGCGTGACGGCGCAGGCGATGGCCGGCATCTTCGGCGGCCTGCAGTCGCTTCACACCGACGCCTACAACGAGGCGTACGCGACGCCGAGCGAGGCCGGCGCACGCATCGCCGTCGCGACGCAGAACATCCTGCGCGAGGAGGCGCACCTCACGGACGTGATCGATCCGCTCGGCGGCTCGTACTACGTCGAGTCGCTCACCGACCGGATGGAGGAGAAGATCGTCTCGATCATGAAGACGGTCGACGACGCCGGCGGCATGTACAAGGCGGTCGAGGCGGGCCTCGTGCAACGCATGATCGGCGCATCGGCGATGCGGTTCCAGCGCCGCGTCGAGTCGGGCGAGCAGGTCATCGTCGGCGTCAACAAGTACCGGGCCGACGACGACGCCGCGAACCGGCCGCCGGTGGAGCGCCCCGACGCCGCGGCGATGCAGCGCCACATCGACGAGTTCCGCGCCGCCAAGTCGGCGCGCTCGCCGAGCGCCGTCGCGAGCGCCCTCGACGGCCTCACGCGAGCCGCCGAGAGCGACGGCGGCAACGTCTTCGGCGCGGTCGTCGCCGGTGCGCGCGCCGGGCTGACGAACGAGGAGATCTGCACGCGACTGCGCCGCGACCTCGGCGACGGCCAGCCGCTGGTCATGGTCTGACGCCGGTGCCTCGACCTGCTGCCCCGGCCAGCGCCGACGCAGTCGCGGCATCGTCTGCGTCCGCGTCGGCCGCGCGCCTGACCGAGCGTGCGCTCGCAGGCGACCGGCGCGCGCTCGCTCGCCTGCTCACCCTCATCGACGACGAGGTGCGCGGTGCCGCGGCCGCCGCGGCGACGCTCGCGAAGCGCGCCGGCCGCGCCTGGGTCGTCGGCATCACCGGCGTTCCGGGCAGCGGCAAATCGACCCTGATCGACACGCTCCTCGCTCGCTGGCTGGCGCAAGGCCACTCGATCGCCGTGATCGCGATCGACCCCTCGAGCCCGGTCAGCGGCGGCGCGGTCCTCGGCGACCGCATCCGCATGGGCGCCCACGCAGCGCATCCGAACGTCTTCATCCGCTCGTTCTCCGCGCGCGGCGAGCTCGGCGGCCTGTCGCGCGCGGCGCGCGCCGCGGTCGACGCGTTCGACGCCTGCGGCTTCGACCGCGTCATCGTCGAGACCGTCGGCGCCGGCCAGTCGGAGACGGCGATCGTGGCGCTGGCCGACACGCGCGTCGTCGTCTGCCCGCCCGGGCTCGGCGACGGCGTCCAGGCGATCAAGGCGGGCACGCTCGAGATCGCCGACGTCCTCGCGATCAGCAAGGGCGACCTGCCGCTCGCCGAGCAGACGGCGCGCGACATGAGGGAGATGCTGTCGCTTCGCCGACACCCCGCGCCCGGCGACTGGACGGCACGCGTCGTCGTCGTCAGTGCGCTCGCCGGGAGCGGCGTCGACGAGCTCCTCGCCGCGCTCGATCGGCACCGCGAGGCCGCCGGCGTCGGCCGGCGCGGCGCCGTCGAGGCGCGGGTCGACGCCGGCAAGCCATCGCCCGCCGGCGCGACGACGGCCGCGCTCGACGCGGCCGGCTGGCGCGATCGCATCGCCGGCCTCGTCGCCGACGACGGCCTGTGCCGGACACTCGGCATCACCTTTCGCTCCGGCGGCCCGGGTCGCGCCGAAGTGGCGATGACGATCGACGCGCGCCATCTCAACTTCAACGGCGGCGGCCACGGCGGCGCGATCTTCTCGCTCGCCGACTCGGCGTTCGGCCTGGCGTCGAACTCGCACGGGCCGGTCGCCTCCGGCATCGCTGCGCACATCACCTACCAGGCCGCGGTCGGCGCCGGCGACACGCTCGTGGCGCGGGCGACCGAGGTGCAGCGCAGCCGCCGCATCGGGGTGTACCGGATCGACGTCGTCCGCGAAGACGGCCGCGGCGGCGAGACCGCGGTATCGAGCTTCACCGGCACGGTCTACGTGAAGGGCTGACGAAGGCCGGACGGCGCGGGCGCGGTGTCTCGGACAGGGATACACCCGAGGGTACTGTCCCGTAGTTTGTCGTCGGAACGACAACTTGACGTCAAAAGTTTCCTAAAGTCGGCCCACCGTTCCGGACCCGCCGCGCGGCCTTCCCGTGCGCCTTCGACCCGTGCAGACCACCTTCCCTCGCCTGCTGCTCGAGCACGCCGCCGCGCGACCGGACGCGCCGGCGCTGCGCGAGAAGGAATTCGGCATCTGGCAGACGCTCAGCTGGCGCGCGCTCGCGCGGCTCGTCGAGGCGCTCGCCGGCGGCCTGGCCGAGGCGGGACTGCGGCGCGGCCAGCACCTGGTCGTCGTCGGCGAGAACCGGCCGCGCCTCTATGCGTCGATGCTGGCGGCGCAGTCGCTCGGCGCGATCCCGGTGCCCCTCTACCAGGATGCCGCCGCTGCGGAGTTCGCGTTCCCGATCGCGAACGCCGACGTCGCCTTCGCCATCGTCGAGGACCAGGAGCAGGTCGACAAGCTGATCGAGGTGCGCGCCAAGTGCCCGCAGCTCGCGCGCATCTGGTACGACGATCCGCGCGGCCTGCGCCATTACAGCGAGCCGGGACTGGCTTCGCTCGACGACCTCGTCGCTGCCGGACAGGCGCACGCGGCCGCACAAGCGGGCTTCTTCTCGCACGCGGTCGAGCAGACGAAGCCCGACGACGTCGCGGCGATGTTCTTCACCTCGGGAACGACGGGCAACCCCAAGGGCGTCGTCCACACGCACGACACGCTGATCGACCGTGCCCGCGCCGGCGCCCGCTTCGACAAGCTGACCGAGAAGGAAGAGGTGCTCGCGTACCTGCCGCCGGCATGGGTCGGCCAGAACATCTTCTCGTACGCGCAGTGGCTCGCGTGCGGCTACGTCGTCAACTGCCCGGAGTCGGCGAGCACGGTCACGCTCGACCTGAAGGAGATCGGCCCGACCTACTACTTCGCGCCGCCGCGCGTCTTCGAGGGCCTGCTCACGAGCGTGATGATCCGGATGGAAGACGCGGCAGCGCCGAAGCGCTGGCTGTTCGATCGCTTCATGGCGCTGGCGCGGCGGGTCGGCCCGGCGCGGATGGACGGCCGGGCGCTCGCGCCGATGGACCGCCTGGCCTACGCGATCGGCAACCTGCTCGTCTACGCGCCGCTGCGCAACACGCTCGGCTTCTCGCGCGTGCGCGTCGCCTACCCGGCGGGCGAGGCGATCGGCCCCGACCTGTTCGTCTTCTACCGCTCGATCGGCATCAACCTGAAGCAGCTCTACGGCTCGACCGAGACCGCGGTGTTCGTCTGCCTGCAGCCCGACAACGAGGCCCGCGCCGACACCGTCGGCGTGCCGATCGAAGGCGTCGAGATCAAGGTCGCCGAGAGCGGCGAGATCCTGATCCGTTCGCCGGGACTGCTGAAGGAGTACTACAAGAATCCCGAGGCGACGGCCGAGGTGCTGAGCGCCGAGGGCTGGTACCGCACGGGCGACGCCGGCTTCATGGATGCCGCCGGGCACCTGAAGATCATC
>DATIDZ010000487.1:0-3300 GCA_035456045.1 Caldimonas sp. | reverse complement strand
AGCAACCGTGACCTCGCGCGAGACGCTGCACGGCGACCACCTGGGACTCGCGCCGGCGGCGACGCTGAACCAGTGGCTGCACGGCCTGGCGATGCGCGACATGAACCGGCGGCTCGCCGGCTGCAGCGTGTGGTGGCGCGTCACCGAAGACCGCGTTGGCGATTCGGTCGACATCCTGCAGGGCTTGCCCGACGGGGCTGGCTTCGCGGCGCTGCTGACCGGCGACTGAACGGCAGTCGCACGCCGGCGCTTCGGATCTCGAGAGGGTTCGACGTGGCGCGTCGAACGTCGGCGCCGCCTAGAACATGGTCATCGGCCGCGTCGACTCGATCGGATCGCGCACCCACACTGCGACCGCGCTGAAGTTGTCCTGCCGCGGCGCCGCGTACGCCTCGATCATCTCCTGCATGAGCGCGAGCCAGTCGTCCGGGCTCGTGGCGTGCGCAAGCGACGTCGCGATCGCCGGCTCGTCGACGACGTCCCACCATCCGTCGCTGCAGAGCAGGAACGCATCGCCCTCGAGCAGACCATGCGGCGCGGCGACCGTGTGCGGCTCGACGCCCTCCTCGATGCCGAGCGCGGCGATGAGCTGGCTCTTCTGCGGATGCGACTCGGCTTGCGCGGCGGTGATGAGCCCGGCGTCGACCATGCGCTGGACGACGCTGTCGTCCGAGGTCAGCGCCGTCACGACGCCCCGGCGGACGCGATACAGCCGCGAGTCGCCGACGTGCGACCAGAGCGCGCTCTGGCGATCGAGGTCGATCCACAGGACGACGACGGTCGAGTGCATGCGCGAGATGCCGTGCGAGGCGTCCTGCGCGGCCTGGACGTCGTCGTGCGCGGCGAGCACCGCCGCGGTGAGCGCCGCGGCGCTGAACTCGGCATCCTCGTCGCAGAGCGCGGCCTCGAGCGCGTCGACCGCGCGCCGCGACGCCTCCGCCCCGCCGCGATGGCCGCCGGCGCCGTCGGCGAGGATGGCGACCCAGCGCGAGCCTTCTCGGCACACGCGAACCTTGTCCTCGTTGGACTTGCGCTGGCCGAGCTCGCTGCGCGATGCCGCGGCGATGTCGAGGGACGTGCTCACTTGGGCGCCGCGGATTTCTCGCGGCGCAGCCGCTCGAGCTGCTGCTCGTAGGCGGCCAGGAAGGCGCGCCCGAAGAGGGTGTGGAAGTCTTCCTGCGCCTCGTCGCGGATCGACTCGTAGTGCTGCAGGTAGAGCTCCCACAGCTTGGCCTTGCGGTTCATCGGCAGGACGCTGTCGAGCACCGACTTGCTGGCGAGCTTGGCCTCGAGCTCATGCGGGCCGAAGCGCTTGAGAACGCCTTCGAGCGCGGCGCGCGTTCCCGCCATCGTGCCGATCGCATGGCCGAGCAGGTCGTTCATGGCATCGGTCATCGCGGCGGGGCCGGGGAGGAAGCCGCGCACCGCGGGTTGCAGGAGCTGCTCCATCGCCGACTGGCCGTCGGGGGCGAACTTGAGCGGGTTGTTGTTCTTCGGCCGGATGACGGTGACCTGGGCCTGCAGCTCCTGGCGGGTGGCCTGGCGCATGGCCATCAGCTGCACGGTGCCTTCGACGGACGAGCGCAACATCATCCCGACGACGCGCATGAAGGCCGGGCCGGTGTTCGGCGGTGGGTCGAGGCGCACGCCGGCGCCTTCGCAGAGGGCGTTCCAGACGGCGAGGGCGTCGGGGGACCAGCCGGTGGCAGGGGGCTCGGTCGTCTCTTCGCTCGGCAACGACGGCGATGCGGCAGATCCCGATCCGGCGGAGGCGGACGGCACGTGCGGCTGACGCACCTGAGGCCGCGGGGGAGCACTCGCGCGCGCGGCAGGCGCAGGCGCAGCCGGCGGCATGGGCCGAGCTGCCACTGGTGGGGGGGTCGTTGCGACCGGGATCGGCTGCGGGCGCGCGAGCGAGGGCATCGGCCTCGGTGGCGTGAAGGCGGCGCGCAGCTCTGCCGTCTGATCGGGCGACGTCTCCGTCGGCGGCGGCGGTCGTGCCGCGCCTTCTGCGCCGAAAAGGGCGAGAGGATCGGTCGACAACGGCGCCGACGCGCTGCTGCCGCCGAGCGGCTCGCGCGGCGTCGGCATGCCGGCGAGAAAGGCCGCGAGCGGATCGCCTGAGCCGCTGGAGCCGAGGCCGAACATCGAATCGATGGAGGCCGGGGCGGCGCTCGGGATCAGGTCGTCGAAGGCGCCGCTCGCGCTGGACAGCAACGGGCGGGGTGCGGCGGCCGACGTCGCGACGGGCGGTGGCGCGAAGGGGTCGAAGTCATCGGGCAACCGGCTCGGCGCAGATGCCGCGCTACTCGGGCGCTGAGGATCCGGGGCACGAGGCGCGGAGTCGCCGAGCAGTTCGGCAAAGGGGTTGCCAGGGCTCACGGGCGAGCCGAGATCAGCGAAGGGAGACGACGGCGGGAACGCCGGCGCCGTCTCCCGAGCCGAGAGGTCGCCGGCGCGGACACCCGGCGATGCCCTTGGACCACCGCCCGTCGCCGCGAACGGATCGCCGTCTGCGAGGCCGGCAGCATCGACGGCGGTTCGATCGTCGCTGGGCGCGTCATCGGCCTTCACTTCGAGAAGATACCCGCCGATCCGGACTTGGTCGCCCACGCGCAGCGGCGCCGACTCCCCCAGTGCGAGCGACTGGTCCCGCACGATGATCGGATTGGCGCTGCCGACGTTCTTGATCTCGTAGCCGGAACCGGACACCAGCACGTCGGCCTGACGACGCGAGATGCGGCGCTCGGGATCGGGCAAGAAAAGCGTGTTGGTGTCGGCGCGGCCGATCGAGCCGCCCTGCGCGCCGAACTGCGCCGCGATCGGCTTGGTGATCGGCTGGTCGTTGAGGGAGACCGCGCGCAGGGTGAGGGGCATGGCGGGGCGGTGGCCGAACGTGCGGAGAAACGCAGACTCGATGCTCGTGCCGAGCACCGCGCCCTTCAATGAACGAAAGTCACCTCGCCGGCGCGCCGCGTCACGCGGCCCGCTGTGCGAGCAGCCGGTGCTGGCGCCAAGCGGGAGCCGCGACGTTGAACGGCGGCGTCGCCGGCGCGAGCAGCGCGAGGTGTTCGGCGGCCGCGCTGCGCTGACGCTGGAAGCCCGTCCTGAGCACCTCGAGGCAGCTCTCGCGGGTCGGTTCCGCGCCCATGAAGTAGCGCCGCCCGTGCCCGAAGCGCGGGCCGTTCGCTCGCCACCAGGCGAGCACCTTGGCGGGATCGGGCCAGGGCAGGCTGTCGTCCTCGTCCATCGCGACGTCCGCGTCGGCGGCGTCGTCGCCCGGGCCGGACGCGATGGGCC
>DATIDZ010000486.1:0-3279 GCA_035456045.1 Caldimonas sp. | reverse complement strand
GCCCGGGCGAGAAGGTGCCGGTCGACGGCTCGGTGGTCGAAGGCGGCAGCGCCGTCGACGAGTCGATGCTGACCGGCGAGCCCGTCCCGGTCGCGAAGCAGGTCGGCGACAAGCTGATCGGCGCGACGATGAACACCCGCGGCGCGCTGGTGATGCGGGCCGAGTCGATCGGCTCGAAGACTGTCCTGGCGCAGATCGTCCAGATGGTGAGCCTGGCCCAGCGCAGCCGCGCGCCGATGCAGCGCATGGCCGATCGCGTCGCCGGCTACTTCGTCGTGACGGTGATCGCGGTCGCCCTCCTCACGTTCTTCGCCTGGGGGCTGCTCGGGCCGCAGCCGAGCTGGGTCTACGGTCTGATCAACGCGGTGGCCGTGCTGATCATCGCGTGCCCGTGCGCGCTCGGCCTGGCGACGCCGATGTCGATCATGGTGGCGACCGGCAAGGCCGCGACGCAGGGCGTGCTCTTCCGCGACGCCGCGGCGATCGAGAACTTCCGCAAGGTCGACACGCTGATCATCGACAAGACCGGGACGCTGACCGAGGGCCGGCCCACCTTCGACCGCGCGGTCGCGACGGCCGGCTTCACCGAAGACGAGGTGCTGCGCCTGGCGGCCAGCATCGACCAGGGCAGCGAGCATCCGCTCGCGGCGGCGATCGTTCGCGCCGCGCTCGATCGCGGACTGCGGCTCGACAAGCCGGAACGCTTCGAGTCGAGCACCGGGATGGGCGTGCGAGGAACGCTCGCCGGACGAGCCGTCGCGTTGGGCAACACGGCGCTGATGCAGGAAGCCGGCGTCTCGTTCGAGGCACTGGCCGCGCAGGCCGAGGCGCTGCGCGCCGACGGAGCGAGCGTCGTGCATCTGGCCGTGGCCGGGCAGCTGGCGGGGCTCGTTGCCGTCTCCGACCCGATCAAGGACACCACCGCGGAGGCGCTCGCGGCGCTGAAGGCGCTCGGCATTCGCACGGTGATGGCCACGGGAGACGGTCTGACGACGGCGCGAACCGTCGCCAGGAAGCTCGGCATCGACGAGGTGCACGGCGAGGTCAAGCCGGCCGACAAGCTCGCGCTCGTCTCGAAGCTTCAGCGCGAAGGGCGGATCGTCGCGATGGCCGGCGACGGCATCAACGATGCCCCGGCGCTTGCCGCGGCGGACGTCGGCGTGGCAATGGGCACGGGGACCGACGTCGCCATGAACAGCGCCCAGGTCACGCTTGTCAAGGGCGACCTGCGCGGCATCGCGCAGGCGCGGCGAATCTCCGAGGACACCGTGGCGAACATGAAGCAGAACCTCGCCTTCGCGTTCGTCTACAACGCCCTCGGCATTCCGCTGGCCGCCGGCGTCCTGTACCCGATGACCGGCTGGCTCCTCTCGCCGATGATCGCCGCGCTGGCCATGAGCCTCAGCTCCGCGTCGGTGATCTCGAACGCGCTGCGCCTGCGTTCGAGGCGCTGACGCACGCGGCCCGGCGACCCGGGCCGCGTCACTCGGCGCTGGCCGGCACCAGGGGCGCGTCCAACGTCGCGTCGACCGCGGCCGGCGCGGCTCGACGCAGCTGCCGCTGCTTGACGAGCGCATACAGGGCGGGGATGACGCCGAGCGTCAGCACCGTCGACGAGAGCATCCCGCCCACCATCGGCGCCGCAATCCGGCTCATCACCTCCGAGCCGGTCCCGGTGCCCCACATGATCGGCAGCAAGCCGGCCATGATGGCGACGACGGTCATCATCTTCGGGCGCACGCGCTCGACCGCACCCTCCATCACGGCGCCGTGGAGGTCGCGCGCGTCGGGCTCGCGGCCTTGTTCCCGGCAACGCCGCTGCGCCGCCGCCCAGGCGTGATCGAGGTAGATCAGCATCACCACCCCGGTCTCCGCGGCGACCCCGGCCAGGGCGATGAAGCCGACGGCGACCGCCACCGACAGGTTGTAGCCGAGCGCCCACATCAGCCACACGCCGCCGACGAGGGCGAAGGGAACCGACAGCATGACGATAAAGGTCTCGGTCACGCGCCGGAAGTTGAGGTAGAGCAGGAGGAAGATCAGCAGCAGCGTCACCGGAACGACGATCTTCATCTTCTCGATCGCGCGCTCCATGGCCTCGAACTGGCCGCTCCACGCCACGTAGTAGCCGGGAGGGAACTTCACCTGCTCGGCGACCGCCTTGCGCGCGTCGGCGACGTACGAGCCGATGTCGCGACCGCGGATGTCGACGAAGATGTACGCCGACAGCAAGGCGTTCTCGGTGCGGATGCCGGGCGTCCCGCGTGCGACGCGCACCTTGGCCACCTGGCCGAGCGGCACCATGGCGCCGCCCATGATCGGCACCAGCACCTCGCGCTCGATCTGCTGCGGATTGGCGCGCAGCTCGCGCGGATAGCGCACCGAGACGCCGAATCGCTCGCGGCCCTCGACGGTCGTGGTCACCATCTCGCCGCCGAGCGCCGTGCCGATCACCTCGAGCAAGTCGCCGACCGACAGGCCGTACCGCGCCAGCTGCTCGCGGTCCGGCTCGATGTTGAGATAGCTGGCGCCGGTCAGCCGCTCGGCGAAGGCCGACGTCGTACCGGGCACCGTCTTGACCACCGCCTCGATCTCGCGGGCGAGCTTCTCCATCTCGGCGAGGTCCTTGCCGAAGACCTTGATCCCGATCGGCGTGCGGATCCCGGTCGAGAGCATGTCGATGCGCGCCTTGATCGGCATCGTCCAGGCGTTCGAGATGCCCGGGAACTGCAGCGCCGTGTCCATCTCGGCGATCAGCTTGTCGGTGGTCATTCCCGGGCGCCACTGCGACGGCGGCTTGAGGTTGATCACCGTCTCGAACATCTCCGTGGGCGCCGGATCGGTGGCGGAGTTGGCGCGTCCGGCCTTGCCGAAGACCGAGCTCACCTCGGGAAAGCTCTTGATGATCTTGTCCTGCGTCTGCAGCACCTCCGCTGCCTTGGTGATCGACATTCCCGGGAGCGATGCCGGCATGTAGAAGAGCGTGCCCTCGTTCAGCGTCGGCATGAACTCGCTGCCGAGGCGCGACGCCGGCAGGTACGAGACCGCGAGCACCAGCAGCGCCAGGACGACCGTGAGCTTCTTCCAGCGCATGACGGCGGCGATGACCGGTCGGTACGCCCAGATCAGGAAGCGGTTGAGCGGGTTCCTCGATTCCGGCATGACCCGGCCGCGGATGAACAGCATCATGAGGACCGGCACCAGCGTCACGGACAGCAGCGCCGCGCCGGCCATCGAGAACGTCTTCGTGAAAGCGAGCGGTGCGAACAGGCGCCCTTC
>DATIDZ010000485.1:0-14675 GCA_035456045.1 Caldimonas sp. | reverse complement strand
GGGCGCCGGCTGCGTGGCCGTGGCGGTCACGCCGAGGTCGTCGGGCGTCTTCATGTCAGCCCTTCTTCAGCAGGAAGACGTACTTGCCGCTCTCGGTGGTCGACGACAGCAGCTCGTTGCCGGTCTGCTCGGCAAAGGCCTGCATGTCGCACACCGAGCCGGGATCGGTGGCGACCACCTTGAGGATGTCGCCGCTCGACATGTCGGCGAGCGCCTTCTTCGCCTTCAGGATCGGCAACGGGCAGTTCATGCCGCGGGTATCGATTTCCTTGTGCGCTTGCATCGTCGTCGCCCTCAGTCCACGTCGACTTCGGTGGCGCGCTTGCCCGGCGGCAGCTCCATCCATTGCGGCTCGATGCCGCGCGAGCGCAGCCAGTCGGCGACCGCCCGCCCGGTGCCCGCCGGCCAGCATTTGATCTCGGCGGGGGCGAACAACCGATAGGACACCAGCTCCGGCGACAGCACGATCTCGCCGCGCGCGACGACGTGGTAGGCGATGATCACCTGGTTCATGCGCAGGAACTCGTAGACGCCGATCAGCGAGAGCGACTCGACCTGGAGGGACGTCTCCTCGCCGACTTCGCGCGTGATCCCCTCCTCCGGCGTCTCGCCGGCCTCCATGAAGCCGGTGACCAGGCCGTAGAACTTGCCGGGCCAGGCGGCATTGCGGGCGAGCAGCACCTGGCCGTCGCGATCGACCAGCTCGATCACCGCAGCGAGCACCGGCGTCGGGTTGTTCCAGTGCGTCCAGCCGCAGGCCGGGCAGCGCAGACGCGTCTTCGGGCCGCTGTCCTCCTCGGTCTCGATCGGCGCGAGCGCGGTCGCGCAGTTGACGCAGAAGCGGGTCTCGAAGCTCATGCGGGAAAGACACCGGTCGAGAGGTAGCGGTCGCCGCGGTCGCAGACGACGAACACGATCGTCGCGTTCTCCACCTGGGCCGCGACCTGCAGGGCCACCCAGCACGCGCCTGCGGCGGAGATGCCGGCGAAGATTCCCTCCTCGCGCGCCAGGCGGCGGGTGACCTCCTCGGCGTCGACCTGGCTCACCAGGACGAGCTCGTCGACCGCCTTCGGGTCGTAGATCTTCGGCAGGTACTCGGCCGGCCACTTGCGGATGCCGGGAATGCGAGAGCCTTCGTTCGGCTGCGCGCCGATGATGCGGACCTGAGGGTTCTTCTCGCGCAGGAAGCGCGACACGCCGGTGATCGTGCCGGTCGTTCCCATCGCGCTCACGAAGTGGGTGATCCGCCCGCCGGTGTCCTTCCAGATCTCGGGCCCGGTCGTCTCGTAATGGATGCGCGGGTTGTCGGCGTTGGCGAACTGGTCCAGCACGCGTCCCTTGCCGTCCCGGGCCATCTGGGTCGCCAGGTCGCGTGCGTACTCCATGCCCCCCGAGCGCGGCGTGAGAACGAGCTCGGCACCGAACGCCTTCATCGTCTGCGCGCGCTCGACGCTCAGGTCTTCCGGCATCACGAGCAGCATGCGGTAGCCGCGGATCGCCGCCGCCATGGCCAGCGCGATGCCGGTGTTGCCCGAGGTCGCCTCGATCAGGGTGTCGCCGGGCTTGATCTCGCCGCGCTCCTCGGCGCGCCGGATCATGCTGATCGCGGGCCGGTCCTTGACGGAGCCGGCCGGGTTGTTGCCCTCGAGCTTGCCGAGGATGACGTTGCCGCGCGCCGCGTTCTCGGCACCGGGCAGGCGCATGAGACGAACCAGCGGCGTGGCGCCGATCACATCCTCGATCGTCTGATAGGTCGGCGGGGAGTCGCTCATGGGGAAAAGCCGCCGCATGCGGTGGTGCCTCGGGTCGGAATCGAACCGACACTCCTCGCGGAACGGGATTTTGAGTCCCGCGCGTCTACCAATTTCGCCACCGAGGCGCGGTGCGTGCAGCAGCCGGGCAGTTTGCCACACGGGCCGTAGACTAGCCGGCCGTTGCCAACCTCCGGACGCCTGCATGCTGCCGCTTCCTCCCGCCACGCAGGCGCTCCTGCTGACCAACGTCGCGATCTATTTCCTCACCCAGCTGCTCGGGCCGAATCTGTTCGGCGCGTTCGCGCTCTGGCCCCTCGGCCACGGCTTCTGGCCGTGGCAGGTCGTCAGCTACGGGTTCCTGCATTTCGACTTCAACCACCTGTTCTTCAACATGCTCGGCCTCTGGATGTTCGGCGGCGAGCTGGAGCAGGTGTGGGGCCAGAAGCGCTTCGTCGTGTTCTATTTCGCCAGCGTGATCGCCGCGGCGCTGACGCAGCTGGTCGTCAACTACCTGCTCGGCGCGCTGGCGCCCACGGTCGGTGCCTCCGGCGGCCTGTTCGGCCTGCTGCTCGCGTTCGCGATGATCTTTCCGAACCGGATCATCCTGCTCTTCTTCGTGATCCCGATGAAGGCCAAGTGGCTGGTGGCCCTGTACGGCGCGATCGAGCTGTACCAGGGCGTCTACGTGCTCAATTCGGGCGTCGCCCACTTCGCCCACCTCGGCGGCATGCTCGGCGGGCTCCTCACGCTGCGCTACTGGCGCGGACAGGCGCCGTTCGGCCGGCGCTGACGGCCGCGCATCCGGAAAATGTCCCTGACGCGCGCACGCCGATTGCATGCGCTCATGCTGCACGGACAGCACGCGGAGGCCTCATGAACCCGGCGCCATCGTCTCGGTCCTTCCACGCAGTCGCACGGCACGCGAAGGGTGGCCGCTGGCGCTGCCGGGCAGCGCTGCTGCTGGCGTGGGGCGCGCTGTTCGCCGGCGGCGCCGGCGCCGCCGAGCCGGCGACCGACACCGCGACGCAGGTGCGCGCGACGCTCGCCCGCCTCGAGGCGCACAAGGAGGCGCTCGCCCGTGCCAACGCCGCCGTCGTCGGCGTCAACGTCGTCGCCGTCGAGGACGCACGCTCGATCGCGACGCTCGGCAAGGAGCGGCAGGGCTCGGGCGTCCTGATCGGCGACGACGGCGTCGTCCTGACGATCGGCTACCTCATCCTCGAAGCCGACCAGGTCGACCTCGTGGCCAGCGACGGCCGGCGCGTCCCGGCGCGCGTCGTCGCCTACGACCTCGCCTCGGGCTTCGGCCTGGTGCAGGCGCTCGCGCCGCTCGGGATCGCGCCGGCGCCGCTCGGCGTCTCGGCGGCCGTCGCCCCGGACGAGCCCCTCCTCTTCGCGAGCGGCGGCGACGACCGCGACCTCAGCCTCGCGCGCATGGTCTCGCGCCGCGCGTTCTCGGGCTACTGGGAATACCACATCGAAGGCGCGCTCTTCACGGCGCCGGCGCGCACCGACCACAGCGGCGCGGGCCTCTTCAACGCCGACGGCGAGCTGGTCGGCGTGGGATCGCTCGTCGTCGGCAACGCGGCCGACGGCAGCGGCCCGGCGATGCGCGGCAACATGTTCGTTCCGGTCGACCTCCTGAAGCCGATCCTCGGGGAGCTCAAGACCCGGGGCAGCTCGCGCAGCAGCAGCCGTGCGTGGCTCGGCCTCAACTGCGTCGAGGTCGGCGGGCAGGTCCACGTCGTCCGCCTGTCGGTGGACAGCCCGGCCGAAGCGGCGGGCTTGCAGCCGAACGACGTCATCGTCGCCGTCGACGGCGTGAGCGTCGCGGACCTGGCGTCGATGTACCGCACGCTTTGGCGCGGCGACCGCCCGAACCGCGATGTCGTCCTCGACATCGTGCGCGACGGCCAGCCGATGCGTCTTTCGGTCCATGCGGTCGACCGGATGATGACGCTCAGCCGCCCCCGCGGCGTGTGAGGTCGGCCGCCCTCGCGGCGTCTGAGCCCGGCCGCTCCCGCGGCGTCTGAGGCCGGCCGCCTTCTCGTCGCCTAGTAGCCGCGCGCGCGGTCGACCTCGTTGAGCATCGGCTCGCCGCGCTCCAGCGCCCGGACGCTGGCGACGAACTGGTTGGCGACGGTGTCGGTCGACGGCTGCGCCGCGATGTGCGGCGTGATCGTGATGCCGGGCACCGACCAGAGCGGATCGTCCGGCGGCAGCGGCTCGCGCCGCTGGACGTCGAGCGCGGCGCCGGCGAGATGGCCGGAGCGGACGGCCGCGATCAGGTCCGGCTCGACGATGTGCTGCCCGCGCGCGACGTTGATGACGTAGGCGCCGCGCGGCAGGCACGCGAAGGCGCGCGCATCGAGGAGGCCGTCGGTCTCCGCCGTCAACGGTAGCGCGCAGACGACGATCTCGCTCTCGGCGAGGATCTGCTCGAACGATTCGGGCGAGCGCCGGTTCCAGCCGCGGACGAGGAGCCCGCAGCGCTCGAGCCAGGCCGCGATCTCGCCGCCCATCGCGCCGGTGCCGAGCACGCCGACGCGGTGGCGCGCGATCGGCAGCGGCCGGCGCGTCCAGTCGCGCGCACGCTGCTGCGCTTCGTACCGCTCGAGCGAGCGCGCGTGGCGCAGCGCCATCGCGACGACGAACTGGGCGATCCCGGCCGCCTGCTCGCGGTCGACGATGCGCGCGACGCGGACGTGCGGCGCCAGCTCGGGCGCGAGCAGCTTCTCGACGCCGGCCGCGACCGAGCACACCCAGCGCACGCGCGGCAGCCGCGCCGGCAGGCCGCGCGGCATCTGCCAGCCGAGGACGACGTCGACGTCGACGAGGTCGGCGTCGCTCAGCGCCGAGCGGTACTCGACGAGCTCGAGGTCGGGTGCACGCGCGCGGATCGCATCGATGAATACCTGGGCCGGTATCGGCTGCGTCGCCAGCAGGACCTTCATTCGGCAGCGAAGCGGTCGCAGGTCGAGAAGCGCAGCGTCGCGTCGATCAACGGGCGGCGTGACGGCAGGCGTTTCATTCGATGTCTCCTCGCGCGGTGAGCGCCGCGGCGATTGTCACTCGTGTGCCCGTGCCGACGCAGGGGCGAGCCCTTCCTCGACGCTCGGGTAGCGAAGGGCGACTCGCAGCTCGTTCTTCAAGCGCGCGTTGACGAGCCGCCTCGACTCGCCGAGAAAGCTCATCGTCATCGGCGAGAGCACCGCCGCCGCGGCCTCGCGCGAGAGTCGCGGCGGCCGCGGCAGGGCGAAGCGATCGGCGACGAGGTCGAAGTAGTCGCCCATCTTCAGGTCGCTGTCGTCGGCGACGTTGACCGCGCGCTGCGGCCGGCCGCGATGCAAGGCGGCGACGCAGGCGCGCGCCAGGTCGTCGGCATGGATGTGGCTCGTGTGGACGTCGTCGCCGGCGGCGAGCACCGGCGTGCCACGCGCGACGCGCTCGCGCGGATCGCCGCCGGGGCGATCGAGCGCGTAGATGCCGGGAATGCGCAGCAGCGTGACGGCGACGCCCTGGGCCCGGCCGAAGTGGCGCAGCCGTCTCTCGGCATCGACGCGGCGGCGCGCGCGCTCGGTCGACGGGCGCGCCGGCGCGGTCTCGTCGGTGCGCGCGCCGGCGCGATCGCCGTAGACGCCCGTCGTCGACCCGTAGACGAGCCGGCACACACGCGGCGACCGCGCCAGCGCGGCAGCGAGATGGCGCGTGCGCGGATCGCTGGCGCCGGTCGCCGGTGGCGGCGCGAGGTGCAGGACGGCGTCGGCCAGGCCGGCGAGGCGGGCGAGCGATGCCGGCTGGTCGAGGTCGCCGGTCAGGGGCAGCGCGCCCGCCGCGCGCAGCTCGGCGACGCGCGCCGCGCTCGACGTCAGCGCCAGCACGCGCCAGCGGCCGGCGAGGAGACGGACGACGCGCAGGCCGATGTCGCCGCAGCCGACGATGAGCAGCACCGGTCTCTTGAAGCGGGTCGGTCGGTCGGTCACGGCGGCATCGAGGCGCCCGGGCGCCAGGGACGTTCGGGCGACGCGACGGCAAGCGGGCAAAATCGCGGGCCGAGTCTAGGCGACGCTTCCCGGCGCCGCGGCCCCCCGATCCCATGCCTTTCACCGTCACCGTCCAGCCGAGCGGCAAGACCTTCAGCGTCGAGCGCGACGAACCCATCCTGCAAGCCGCCATCCGCCAGGGCATCGGCCTGCCCTACGGCTGCCGCGACGGCGCCTGCGGCTCGTGCAAGTGCCGCATGCTCGAAGGCCGCGTGATCCACGGCGTGCATCAGCAGAAGGCGCTCAACCACGAGGAGGAGCTCGCCGGCCTGATCCTCACCTGCCAGGCGGCGCCGCAGAGCGACATCGTGCTCGAGGCGCGCACGGTGCCGGGCGCCGGCGAGTTCGCGATCAGGAAGCTGCCGAGCCGCGTCGTCTCGATCGAGCGGCCCGCGCCCGACGTCGCGATCGTGCGCCTGCAGCTCCCGGCGAACGACCTGTTCCAGTACCGTGCCGGCCAGTACATCGAGTTCATCCTGCGCGACGGCGCCCGGCGCAGCTACTCGATGGCGAACGCGCCGCACACCGTCGTCGACAAGCCGCAGCTCGAGCTCCACATCCGCCACCTGCCCGGCGGCAAGTTCACCGACCACGTCTTCGGCGCGATGAAGGAAAAGGAGATCCTGCGCGTCGAGGGGCCTTTCGGCAGCTTCTTCCTGCGCGAGGACTCCGAGAAGCCGCTGATTCTGCTCGCTTCGGGCACCGGCTTCGCGCCGATCAAGGCGATCATCGAGCACATGATCTTCAAGGGAAGCCAGCGCAAGGCGGTGCTGTATTGGGGCTGTCGCAGCAAGGCCGACCTGTACCTGAACGACTGGGCCGAGCAGGCCACCGGCCAGCTCGCCCACCTGCGCTACGTTCCCGTGCTGTCGGAGGCAAAGCCGGAGGACGACTGGCACGGCCGCACCGGGCTCGTCCACGAGGCGGTGATGCACGACTTCCCGAGCCTGCTCGAGCACCAGGTCTACGCCTGCGGCGCGCCGATCATGGTCGAGTCGGCCGAGCGCGATTTCGTCGCCCGCTGCGGATTGCCCGACGACGAGTTCTATGCCGATTCGTTCACGTCCGAGGCCGACAAGCACGGGCCGCTCGGGTGATGGGCGCGCCGCCAGGAGAACAATCGCAGCCTTCGCGAAGGAGACCCATGACCGCCAAATTCACGCTCCTCTTGTCCGCGCTTGCGGTCGCCGGCGCGGCGTCCGCACAGACCCTCGGCAAGGGCGGTTCGCTCGCCACCGGTGGCGCCGGCCCGAACGGCCAGTCGCAAGGTGCGAGCGACCAGCTCGAGCGCTGCGACGCGCCCAAGGGAACGCTCGCGGTGGTCGAGCCGCACACCCAGGTGGGGCAGAGCCTGCAGCGCTACGGCCTCGGCTCGCCGACCTCGGTGATCCGCATGCTCGTCCAGCAGTCGAACTGCTTCCAGGTCGTCGAGCGCGGCGTCGGCCTCAACAACATGCTCGGCGAGCGCGCGCTCGGCGCGTCGGGCGAGCTGCAGCGCGACCAGAACATCGGCAAGGGCCAGATGGTCGCCGCCGATTTCATCCTGACCCCGTCGGTGGTCTTCAGCGAGAGCAACGCGGGCGGCATCGGCGGCGCGCTCGGCGGGCTGATCGGCGGCGGCCGGGGGCAGGCGATCGGCGCGATCGCCGGCGGCGTGAAGTTCAAGCAGGCCGAGACCAGCATGCTGCTCGCCGACTCGCGCTCGGGCATCCAGGTCGCGGCGGCACAGGGCAGCGCCGAGAAGGCCGATTTCGCGCTCGGCGGGTCGGTGATCGGCCAGATCTCGGGCGCCGCCGGCGGCTACGGCAACACCGCCGAAGGCAAGATGCTCGCGGCGTCGTTCATGGACAACTGGAACAACATCGTCAGGAACATCCGCAACAACCCGTCGCTGGTGCAAGCGCGCGCCGGCGTCGCGTCGCAGCAGAACGCGGCGGCGAGCGTGCGCGCCGACGCCGGCGTCGCGGGCGACGTGATGGTGCCGAAGATCGCCGGCGTCAAGGTCCTGCGCCAGCCGCGCGACGGCGGCGGCGACCTGCAGACGCTCAACCGTAACGACGAGGTGATCCTGGCCGGCGACGAGCAGAACGGCTATTCGAAGGTGACGACTTCGCGCGGCGACGGCTGGGTGAAGACGATCCTGCTGCGCAGGCCGTGAGGCGCCGCTCGGCGGTCGCCTCGATCGGCGCGGCGGTGCTTGGCGCCGCACTGCCGCGCGTCGGCCGGGCGCAGGCCAGGCCGATCCGCTTCATCGTCCCCTATCCGCCGGGCGGTCCGCTCGACATCGTCGCTCGCCTGCTCGCGGAGAAGACGAAGGAGAGCCTGGGCGTCGTCGTCGTCGACAACCGCGCCGGCGCCGGCGGCAACATCGGCGCCGACGCCGCGGCGAAGGCCGCGCCCGACGGCTCGACGATCGTGATGGGCGCCGTCGCGACGCACGCCATCAACCCCTGGCTGTACGCGAAGATGCCGTACGACCCGATCCGCGACTTCACGCCGATCACGGGCGTCGCCCGCGTGCCCAACGTGCTGGTGATGAGCCCCGAGGTCGCGGCACGCCTGCGCATCGCCAGCGTCGCCGACCTCGTCGCCTACGCCAAGGCCAATCCGGGCAAGCTCAACTACGGCTCGGGCGGCACCGGCAGCGCCGGGCACCTCGCCGGCGAGATGTTCAAGGCGCAGGCCGGCGTCTACATGCTCCACATTCCCTACGCGGGCGGCAATCCCGCGCAGCTGGCGCTGCTCGCCGGCCAGGTCGACCTGAACTTCGACAACCTGGCCGCGGCATCGGCCAACATCAAGGCCGGCAAGCTGAAGGCACTCGCCGTGACGACGGCGACCCGCTCGAGCGCCATGCCCGACGTGCCGACGATCGCCGAAGCGGGAGCCAGGCTCGGGCTCGCGCGCTTCGACATCGACACCTGGTTCGGCATCTTCGCGCCGGCGGCCCTGCCGCCGGACACGGCGGCGCGCCTCAACAAGGCGTTCGTCGACGCGCTCGCGTCGACCGAGGTGCGCGCGCGCCTCGCCAACCTGTACGCCGAGCCGATGCCGATGTCGCCGGATCGCTTTGCCGCCTTCGTCAAGGCCGAGCTGGCCAAGTACGAGCCACTCGTGAAGGCCTCCGGCGCGCGGGTGGAATGACGGGTCGCGAGCGACCCCTTTGATAGACTCGATCGCTTTTCGCCGTCCTTTCCGCGCCTGAATGTCGTTCGCCCACACCCCCTTGCAGAGCGAGGTCGCCGCGCTCCTGGTCGAAGCCCTCAACCTCGACATCGCTCCCGAGACGATCGACCCGGAGGCACCGCTGTACGGCGAAGGCCTGGGGCTCGACTCGATCGACATCCTCGAGGTCGCGCTCGTCGTCTCGCAGCGCTACGGCTTCCAGATGCGCTCCGACGACGAGGACAACGTGCGCATCTTCAAATCGCTCGCGAGCCTCGCCGAGCACATCGGCGCGCATCGAAAGAGCTAGTCCGATGGGCGCCCGCGTGATCGCGGTGACAGTTGCTGCGGTGGCCTACGTGCTCGTCTCGCACTGGCTGATGACCGGCGCGCCGGCGTCGCCCTGGAACGCGGTGGTCATCGTCGGACCGATGCTCGGCGCCGCCGCCCTGTTCGCCTGGCAGCGCCGTCATCGGCTGCTGGCGCTGACCGCCGCGCTGGCCTTGGCGGTCCTCGTCGTGCGCGCCTGGCGCGGCGACGCGCTGCCGGTCGACGCCCTCTACGTCTGCCAGCACGTCGCGATCCATCTGCTGCTGGCGCTCGTCTTCGGCCTCACCCTGCAGCCAGGGCGCGAGGCGCTCATCACGGCGCTGGCCCGTCGGGTGCACGGCACGCTGACGCCTGCGATGGCGGCGTACTCGCGCCGGGTCACGATCGTCTGGACCGGCTATTTCCTCGCCATGGCGGCGCTCTCGCTCGCGCTCTACGCCGCCGCGCCGTTCGACGTCTGGGCCGCCTTCGCGAACCTCGTGACGCCGTTCGCGATCTGCGCGATGTTCGTCGGCGAATACCTCGTCCGTTACCGCCTCCACCCGGAATTCGAACGGGCCACGCTGGCGCAAGCGGTTCGCGCCTACGCCGATCGCGGCTCGCATGACTGACGTCGGCCTGCTCGGCGCGGGAGAGCTCGACGCCGCCTTCGCGAACGTCGGCGGATCGACGGTGTCGCGCCGCCAGTACATCGCCGATGCGGCCGCGCTTGCCGAGCGCCTGCCGAACGCCGGCGCCATGCTCAATCTCTCGATCGATCGCTACCGCTTCGCCGTCGGCCTGGGCGCCGCGCTGTTGCGCGGCCACACGAGCCTGCTTCCGCCGAACCATCTCGCCGAGACGGTGACGCGGTTGCAGGCGCGCTTCGCCGGCGTCTATGCGCTCGTCGAAGGAGCCGCCGATGTCCACGGCCTGCCGACCGTCCGCCACGCGGCCGTCGCCGCAACGGCGACCGGCGCAAGCGCGATTCCGGCGATCGATCCCGCGATCGTCGCCGCCCACGTGCTCACCTCGGGCTCGACCGGCGATCCGATCCCGCATGCCAAGCCGTGGGGCCTGCTCGTGCGCAGCGCCCGCGCCGAGGCGAAACGCCTGGCCGAAGCGCTCGGCCGCGCCGACCTCGACGGCGTCACCGTCGTCGCGACCGTCCCGGCCCAGCACATGTACGGCTTCGAGTCGAGCGTGCTGATCGCGCTGCACGGTGGCGCCGTGCTCGACGCGGAGCGGCCGTTCTTCCCGGCCGACATCGCCGCCGCCCTGGCCCGCGCGGCCGCGCCCCGCGTCCTCGTGACGACGCCGTTCCACCTGAAGACCGTGCTCGACGCGGGCGTGTCGCTGCCGCCGCTCGCCCTCGTCGTCAGCGCGACCGCGCCGCTGTCGCCGCAGCTCGCCGCGCGCGCCGAGCAGCGCCTCGGCGCACCGCTGCTCGAGGTCTACGGCTGCACCGAAGCAGGCCAGGTGGCGACGCGACGCACGACCGCGGGTGCGGAGTGGCGCACGTTCGACGGCGTGCACGTGAGCGGCGACGGCGCGAACGCCGTCGTCAGCGGCGGCCACGTGCCGCAGCCGACCGTGCTTGCCGACGTGCTCGAGGTCGTCGACGGCGAGCACTTTCGCCTGCTCGGACGCTCGAACGACCTCATCAACATCGCCGGCAAGCGCAGCTCGATCGGTCACCTCGACTTCCACCTGAATTCGATCGAAGGCGTCGTCGACGGCGCGTTCTGGATGCCGCCCGACAGCGACGGCGACGCCGCCGGCATCGTGCGCCTCGTCGCCTTCGTGGTGGCGCCGGGGCTCGGCCGCGAACGCATCGTGGCCGCCCTGCGCGACCGCGTCGACGCCGCCTTCCTGCCGCGCCGCGTCGTCCACGTCGACGCGCTCCCGCGCGAGGCGACCGGCAAGCTGCCGCGGGCGCGGCTCGCCGAGCTCGGCGCGCGCCACCGCGCCGCCGAGCGACGATGAGCGCGACGACCGCCGCGTCGCGAACGATCGAGATCGCGGTCGACCATCCTGCCTTCGACGGCCACTTTCCGGGTCGGCCGGTGCTGCCCGGCGTCGCCCTGCTCGCCGAGGTGCTCGAGGCGGCGCGGCGCGAGCCGGCGCTCGTGGCGTGCGTCGGCAGCGAGCCGCGCCTGGCGGTCGTGAAGTTCCTCGCTCCGGTCGGCCCGGGCGCGACGTTGACGCTCGACTTCGTCGTCGCCGCACGGGCGCTCGAATGGCGCGTCGCCGACGGCGCACGCGCCGTCGCGAGCGGCCGGTTCGCGCGGGCAGACGTCGGCGCGGAGACGCTGCGGTGAAGGTCGACGGCGGCATCGCGCCCACGGCCGCGTGGACGCAGCAGCGCGAGCGCAGCAGCCGCTGGCAGCTCCGCGTGATGCGGGCGGTCGCGACCTTCGCGGGGCGGCGCGCGACACGCCTGCTGCTTCATCCGATCGTCTGCGCATACATCCTCGACCGGCGCGCCCGCCATCACTCGGCGCGCTACCTGACGCGCGCCCTCGGCCGGCCGGCGACGTGGGGCGACGTCTACCGGCATCTCCACACGTTCTCGGCGACGGTGCTCGATCGCGTCTACCTGCTGCAGGAGCGCTTCGACCTGTTCCGCTTCCAGGCGAGCGGCGTCGAGACCATCCTCGAGCCGTTCGGCCGCGGCGAGGGCGTGCTCGCCTTCGGCGCGCATCTCGGCAGCTTCGAGGCGCTGCGAACGATCGGCCACGACAAGGGCCTGCGCGTGGCGATGATCATGTACGCCGACAACGCCCGGCTCATCAACGAGACGCTCGCCGCGCTCGCGCCGCGCGCGGAGCTGCACACGATCGAGCTCGGCCGGATCGACGCGATGCTCTCGATCCGGCGCTGGCTCGACGACGGCGGCGTCGCCGGGCTTCTCGCCGACCGCAGCCTGCCGACCGGCAATCCGCAGCGCTCGAAGGCGATCGCCCTGCCCTTTCTCGGCGCGCCGGCCTGCTTCCCCGACGGCCCGTTTCGGCTCGCCGCCATGCTGCGCCGCAGGGTCGTCTTCATGGCGGGCCTCTACCGCGGCGGCCGCGACTACGATCTGCGCTTCGTCGAGCTCGCCGATTTCAGCGGTCTGGCGGGCACCGGGCCCGCGGCCGCCCGCGAGCGGGATGGCGCCGTCCGCGATGCGATGCAGCGCTACGTGTCGACGCTCGAGGCCCTGTGCCGCGAGGCGCCCTACAACTGGTTCAACTTCTACGATTTCTGGGCCGATGTCGACACGCCTGACCCCTCGAGCACGCCGCGCTGAGCGGCGGCGCTTCCTCGCCGCGACGATCGCCGCGCTCGGCGCCGCGGCGGTCGCGGGGGCGCCGCACGAGGCGCACGCGCAGTCGTTCGACCTGGGCGCGCTCACCGCGCTGCTCGGCCGCGTCAAGTCGGGCGAGGCGACGTTCGTCGAGACGCGGCGAATCGAGCTGCTCGACCGCACGCTTCAGTCGTCGGGTCGCCTCTCGTTCAAGGCACCCGACAGCTTCGTGCGCGAGACGCTGAAGCCCCGCCACGAGAAGGTCGCCGTCGACGGCAACACGCTGACGATGAGCCTGGGCGATCGCAGCCGCACTATGCAGCTCGACGCATCGCCCGAGGCGGCGGTGATCGTCGAGGCGATCCGCGGCACGCTCACCGGCAACCGAGCCACGCTCGAGCGCCTGTTCGAGACGACGGTCTCCGGCGATGCCCGCGGCTGGACCCTGAAGCTCGTGCCGCGCGACCTGCGGCTGCGCGGCCAAGTGTCGACGGTCCAGGTGTCGGGCCACGAGGCCACGGCCCGCGAAGTCCTGGTCCAGCTCGCCGACGGCGACCGCTCGGTGATGACGATCGAGCCGGTCGCGGCGCGCGCCACGTCGTGACGGCGGCCGCGCGATGACGGCCGGCGCGGCGCCGGCGTCCCGGCGCGGCGCGCTCGCCGTCGCGCTCTGGCTCGCCGCCGTCGCGGCAGCGGTCGTCGTCGCCTGGCGCGCCCACTACGTCGCCGACCTGTCGGCGTTCCTGCCGTCGGCACCGACGCCCGAGCAGGCGGTGCTGCTCGACCAGATCAAGAGCGGCGCGACGGCCCGTCTGCTGGTCGTCGGCATCGAAGGCGGCGCGATGGGCGACGACGCCGCAGCGGCCGACCGCGCGGACGCGTTGCGGCGACTGGCAGCGGCGCTGCGCGCGAGCGGCCTGTTCGCGTCGGTCCACAACGGCGAGAGCGCCGCCTGGGCCGACGCCGGCCGCTTCCTGTTCGAGCACCGGTATGCGATCAGTCCGGCAGTCGATGCCGAGCGCTTCAGCGTGGCGGGCCTGCGCGACGCGATCGACGCGACGGTGTCGCTGCTCGGAACGCCGGCGGGCTCGCTGATCAAGCCGATCCTCTTTCGCGACCCAACGGGCGAGACGCTGCGCATCGCCGAAGCGCTGACGCCCTCGCGCGCGCCGCGGATCGATCACGGCGTGTGGGTGTCGCGCCAGGCGCCGCGCGCGGTCCTGGTCGCGACGACGGCGGCCGACGGCGCCGACATCGACGGACAGCAACGGGCGCTCGCTGCCATTCGCAGCGCCTTCGACGCGGCGCCTGCCCCCGGCCTCCGGCTCGTCGTGTCCGGGGCCGGCAAGTTCGCGGTCGAGTCGCGCGAGCGCATCAAGGGCGAAGTCGAGCGCCTCGCGCTGCTCGGATCGGGGGTCATCGTCGTTCTGCTCTGGCTCGCGTTCGCCTCCTTGCGCGCGCTCGCGGTGGCGCTGCTGCCGGTCGCGACCGGCGTCGTCGCCGGCATCGCCACCGTCAGCCTCGGCTTCGGGCAGGTGCACGGCGTGACGCTCGGCTTCGGCACCACGTTGATCGGCGAAGCGGTCGACTACGCCATCTACTACCTGATCCAGGCGCACGGCGGCGCCGACGCAGCCCAACGTTGGCGGCGGGAGAGCTGGCCGACGGTCCGCCTCGGCCTCTTGACCTCGCTGATCGGCTTCGCCGCGCTCGTCTTCACGGGCTTCCCGGGCCTGGCGCAGCTCGGGGTGTTCTCGATCGCCGGCCTCGTCGCCGCCGCGGCGACCACGCGCTTCGTCTTCCCGGTGCTGGTGCCGAACGGCGCGCCGGGCGCCGGCTTTCGCCGGCAGCTCGCCCGCTTCATGGGCGCTGCAGCCGGCCGGCTCGCGCCGGCGCGCGTCGGCGTCGTCGTCGTCGCGCTCGCATCGCTCGTCGTGCTCGTCGTCTCGCCGTCGCCGTGGCACGGCGAGCTGTCGTCGCTCAGCCCGGTCTCGCCGGCCGACCTCGCCCTCGACGCCACGCTGCGCGCCGACGTCGGTGCCGCCGATGCCGGCGCGCTCGTCGCCGTCGCCGGCGCGAGCGAGCAGGCCGCGCTCGAAGGCGCCGAGGCGATCG
>DATIDZ010000484.1:0-6290 GCA_035456045.1 Caldimonas sp. | reverse complement strand
CGCTGCGGTCGAGCTGCTGCTGGACGAGCGCTTCCTTCAGCTGGCCCTCGTCGATCATGCCGAGCGAGAGCAGCGCCTCGCCGATGCGAACGAGCGGCATCTTCTGCTGGCGCTCGATCGCCTCGAGGAGCTGCTGCGCGCTCACGATCTGCTGCGTCACCAGCATCTCGCCGAGCTTCTGCTTGCGCAGGCCCTTCTGCACGTCGACCGCCTCGTCGATCTGCGCCGGCGTCGCGCGCTGCTGATCGACCAGCACCTCGCCGATCTTCGGGCCGAGCTCGAAGGCGGTGTACGCGGCGCGCGGAAGGAATGTGCGCTTGACGCTTCCGTCGTCCTCGCACGGCGGGAAGATGAACAGGCCGAACTCGGCCTCGACGTGGCCGATGGTCATCCCGCTCAGCTCGCCGCCGGCAGCGAGCTGGATCTTGTACGGCGAGGTCTGGCGCTCGCCGAGCAGTGCCGCGTGCGGATCGCTGCGCGACAGCGGCAGCGGCCGCAGCGGCGTCGTCACCGTCAGCGCCGCGAACTTGTCGAAGCGCAGCGCCAGGGTCGTTCGCGCCGACGGCATCTGCACGTGGGCGACCGAGGTCTCGGGAACGAAGAACGTGAGGCGCGCCGAGATCGGCGCCAGCCCTGCGCGAACGACGATCTGGCACGGCAGCGTCTCGGTCTGCTCGGTCGGCGCGGGGTAGCTCGCATAGGGTGGCGTCGGCCAGAGGAAGGCGTCGCGGCTTCCTTTCTCCTTTGCGGGCGATTCGGCGGCGGCCGCCGCGGCGCCCGGCTGCGCTTTCCAGTTGAGAGGGGTAGACAGGTCGGCCATCGCGGTCCTCGTGCCGGCCGCGGCGGCGCGCCGCCAATGGACGCGCGCATGCCTGCGGAGGGCTGGGCCATGATGGGCGCCCACCGATGCTTGAGGTGCCTGGAAATGAGCGCCTTCTCGCCTTCAATTCGTCCCGGCTACGGCTCGGGGTGCGCTAGCGCCTCATCTGCTCCGGAAGGAAAGTGACGAGCTGCGGGAACGCGTAGAGCAGCACCACCATCGCCACCATGAGCAGAAAGAACGGAAACGCGGCGCGGGCGATGGTGCCGATCTCGCGCTTGGTCATCCCCTGCAGGACGAAGAGGTTGAAGCCGACCGGCGGCGTCACCTGCGCCATCTCGACGACGATGACGATGAAGATGCCGAACCAGAGCGGGTCGATGCCGGCCTTCTGCACGGTCGGCATGATCACGCCCATGGTCAGCACGACCATCGAGATGCCGTCGAGGAAGCAGCCGAGGACGACGTAGAACGCGGTCAGGGCCAGGATCAGCGCGAACTTGCTCAGGCCGAGCGTCGCGATCCATTCGGCGAGGTGCCGCGGCAGGCCGATGTAGCCCATGCTGAGCGTCAGGAACGCGGCGCCGGCGAGGATCAGCGCGATCATGCAGTAGAGGCGCGTGCCGCCCATCAGCGAATCCCGGAACGTCGCCCAGCTCATCGAGCCCTGCGCCGCCGAGATGATCAGCGAGCCGAGGACGCCGAGCGCCGCTGCCTCGGTCGCGGTGGCGATGCCGGCGTAGATCGAGCCGAGCACGGCGACGATGAGAAGGACGACGGGGATCAGGTTCTTCGACTCGCGCAGCTTCTCGGCAAGCGTCATCGGCGCGTCGGGCGGCGGGATGAGATGCGCGTTCCTGACCGACCAGAGCGCGATGTAGAGCGAGAAGATGCCGGCCAGGACGATGCCCGGGATGACGCCGCCGATGAAGAGCTGCGAGATCGAGACGTCCGCCGTGACGCCGTACACGATCATGATGATCGACGGCGGGATGAGCAGGCCGAGCGTGCCGGCGCCGGCGAGCGAGCCGAGCGACATCATGTCCGGATAGCCGCGCCGCGCCAGCTCCGGCAGGCTCATCTTGCCGATCGTCGCGCACGTGGCCGCGCTCGACCCCGACACCGCGGCGAAGATGGCGCAGCCGACGACGTTGGTGTGGAGCAGCCGGCCGGGCAGGCGCTGCATCCACGGCGCGAGGCCCTTGAACATGTCTTCGCTGAGCCGGGTGCGAAAGAGGATCTCGCCCATCCAGATGAAGAGCGGCAGGGCCGTGAGCGTCCAGCTCGACGACGAGCCCCAGATCGTCACCGCCATCGCGTCGCCGGCCGGCCGCGAGCTGAACAGCTGCATGCCGATCCAGGCGACCCCGGACAGGGTGAGGCCGATCCAGACGCCGCTCGCGAGGATCGCGAACAGCGAGAGGACGAGCAGGGCCGTGATCGCGAAGTCGCTCATGGCCTACTCGTTGCGAGTCGCCTCGTCGCTCACCGGAACGAAGCGCCTGCCGCGCACCTCGAGCACGAGCTCGTCGACGAAGGCGATCGCGAAGACGACGCTGCCGGCGGCCATCGCGAGCTCGGGCAGCCAGAGCGGCGTCGCGTCGTTGCTGGTCGAGATGTCGTGGAAGGCGTAGGACTGCCACGCGAGCTTGCAGCTGTAGGCGGCGAACAGGGCGGCCAGCAGCGACGCCGCGGCGAGCGCCCAGATCTCCATGGCGCGCCGCCAGGTGCCGTGCAGCGCCGAGAGCAGCAGGGTGACGCGGATGTGCTCGCCGCGCTTGAGGGTGTGCGCGAGGGCGAGGAATCCGGCGGCGGCCATCATGTAGCCCGCATACGCATCGACGCCGGGAACGTTGAAGCCGACCTGGCGCGAGACGATCGACAGCAGCACCATCGCGAGCAGCACCACCATCGCGAGCGCGGCGAGCGCGGCGCTCGCGTCGTAGAGCGCGTCGAGCGCGCGGCCGATCGGGCCGCGCGCCGGGGGTGACGAAGGCGAGGGCACCAGCCGTGCCCGGTTCTAGAGCTTCTTGTAGGCGTCGACGACGGCCTGGCCTTCCGGGCCGGCCTTCTCGAGCCACTCCTTCAGCATCGTGTCGCCGACCTTCTTCATGTCGGCCTTCAGCTGGGGCGACGGCGGCAGGATCGTCATGCCGTTCTTCTTGAGGAGGTCGATGTACTCGCCGTTCTTCTTCTGCGAGAGGTCCCAGCCGCGCGCTTCCGCGTCGGCGCCGGCTTTCATCACTGCAGCCTGGGTCGGCTTGTCGAGCGCGTCGAACGCCGCCTTGTTGACGAGGACGGCGTTCTTCGGCAGCCAGGCCTGCGTGTCGTACCAGTACTTGAGGTGCTCGTATGTCTTGCTGTCGTAGCCCGTCGAGCCCGACGACATGTAGCTCTCGACGACCCCGGTCGCCAGCGCCTGCGACAGCTCGGCCGCCTGCACGGTCACCGGCTGGGCGCCGACGAGCTCGGCGATGCGCGCCGTCGCGGGACTGTAGGCGCGCCACTTGACGCCCTTCAGGTCGGCCGCCGAGTTGATCGGCTTCTTGACGTAGATGCCCTGCGGCGGCCAGGGCACCGTGTAGAGCAGCATGATTCCCTGCTCGGCGAGCTTCTTCTCGAGCGCGGGCTTCGACGCCTTGTAGAGCTTCATCGAGTCGGCGTAGCTGTCGGCGAGGAACGGCAGGCCGTCGATGCCGAACAGCTGCCACTCGTTCTGGAAGTTGACGAGCAGCACCTCGCCGATCTGCGCTTGGCCGCCCTGGACCGCGCGCTTGATCTGGTCGGCCTTGAACAGCGAGGCGTTGGGATGGACCGTGATCTTCAACTTGCCGCCCGTCGCCTTGTCGACGTCGTTGGCGAACTGGACGAGGTTCTCGGTGTGGTAGTTCGTCGCCGGGTAGGCCGCCGGCAGGTCCCACTTGGTCTGCGCCTGGGCGACGGTGCCGAGTGCAGCCACGGCGGCGCCGGCGACGAAGCCGGCCAGCGGCCGACGAAGACGGAGAAGAAGGTTCATGAGCACTCCGGCGAGCGGTTGAATGGGAAGCGCAAAAGCATAGAGCGTGCCTCGCGCGCCGAACATCGGTTCTTGCCCGGGCGCTTGCAGTCTAGGAACGATCGCGATAAATTGTCAATAAGTTTTCAACGTTTCGAGGGAACCTCCCGATGTCGTCGTCGAAGGTCGCGCCGCTTCCCGCCCGCGCCGCGCCGCGCAAGGCCAAGCCAGCGGGAATCGTCTCGTCGTCGCACCTGGTCTCGGCCAAGAGCGTCGAGCTGTCCGAGCTCGAGTTCGGCCTCATCGTGGCCTGGAACGCGTTCTCGCGCTGGGCGGTGCGCTGCATGTCCGCCGCGGGCTGCCCCGAGCTGACCATCACCGACGTGCTCGTGCTGCACCACATCTGCCACCGCGCGCGCAACAAGAAGGTCGGCGACATCTGCTTCGTCCTCAACGTCGAGGACACGCACGTCGTCGGCTACTCGCTCAAGAAGCTGCTCGCCGCCGGCCTGGCGCAAGGCGATCGCGTCGGCAAGGAAGTGTTCTACAGCCCGACGCCTGCCGGCGAGTCGGCGGTGGCCAGGTACCGCGAGGTCCGCGAGGCGTGCCTGATCGCCAACCTCGACGCCGACCGCAACGCCGACATCGGCGAGAGCGCACGGCTGCTGCGGACGATGTCGGGGCTCTACGACCAGGCGGCCCGCGCCGCGACGTCCCTGTGAGCGGTCGCCTCGGCGTCGTCATGCTCGAGACGCGCTTCCCCCGGCCGCTCGGCGACATCGGCAATCCCGAGACGTTCGCGTTTCCGATCCGCTACCGGACGGTGCGAGGCGCGTCGCCGCAGCGGGTCGTGATCGAGGGCGACCCGACGCTGCTCGCCCCCTTCATCGACGCAGCGCGCGCGCTCGAGCACGAAGGCGTCGACGCCATCACGACGAGCTGCGGCTTCCTCGCGCTCTTCCAGCGCGAGATGGCGGCGGCCGTCGCGGTGCCGGTGTGGACGTCGAGCCTGCTCCTTGTCGCCGCGCTGGAAGCGGCGCTGCCGCGCGGCCGTCGCGTCGGCATCGTCACCGCAGACGGCGAGTCGCTCACTGCGCGTCATCTGCACGCGGTCGGCGCGCGGCCCGACACGCCGCGCGAGGGCCTTGCGCCCGACTCCCGGTTTCGCGCGACGCTCCTCGAGGATCGCGGCGAGCTCGACGTCGACGAGGCCGCGCGCGCCACGGTCGAGGCCGCCGAGCGGCTGGTCGAGCGTCATCCGGAAGTCGCCGCGATCGTCCTCGAGTGCACGAACATGCCGCCGTACGCCGAGGCGGTGCGCGCCGCGACGCGCCTGCCGGTGCACGACATCACCACCCTCGTTCGCGCGCGCCTTCCCGCCGCGACGATCCGGAGCACGCCATGAGCCTCGCCCCGAAACGCCGCTGGCAGTTCTGGATCGACCGGGGCGGCACCTTCACCGACATCGTCGGCAAGCGCCCGGACGGCGCGCTGACGACGCTCAAGCTCCTGTCCGACAACCCCGAGCAGTACCGCGATGCCGCCGTCGCGGGCATCCGGCGCCTGCTCGGCATCGCCCCCGACGCGCCGATCACCGCCGCCGAAGTCGAGTCGGTGAAGATGGGAACGACCGTCGCGACCAACGCGCTGCTCGAGAGGAAGGGCGAGCCGACGCTGCTCGTGACGACACACGGCTTTCGCGACGCGCTGCGCATCGCGTACCAGGACCGGCCCCGCCTGTTCGAGCGCCAGATCGTCCTGCCCGAGCTCCTCTACGCCCGCGTCGTCGAGGCCGACGAGCGCATGTCGGCCGGCGGCGACGTCGTCCGGCCCCTCGACGAAGCGCGCCTCGAGGTCGATCTGCGCGCCGCGTTCGCGACCGGGCTGACGAGCGTCGCGATCGTCTTCATGCACGGCTGGCGGCACACCGCGCACGAGCTCGCCGCCGAGCGCATCGCGCGCCGCGTCGGCTACGCGCAGGTGAGCGTCTCGCACCGGGTCAGCCCGATGATGAAGCTCGTCGGCCGCGGCGACACGACGGTCGTCGATGCGTACCTGTCGCCGATCCTGCGCCGCTACGTCGACGAGGTCGCCGCCGAGATGCCAGGCGTCGAGCTGTACTTCATGCAGTCGTCGGGCGGGCTGGCGCAGGCGAACGCGTTCCAGGGCAAGGACGCGATCCTCTCGGGCCCCGCGGGCGGCATCGTCGGCATGGTGCGCACGGCCGAGCTCGGCATCGCCCGCGACGACGGCAAGCCGATCCAGGTGATCGGCGTCGACATGGGCGGCACGTCGACCGACGTCAGCCACTACGCCGGCGAATTCGAGCGCGCCTTCGAGACCAAGGTCGCCGGCGTTCGCGTGCGCGCGCCCATGATGGCGATTCACACCGTCGCCGCGGGCGGCGGCTCGATCCTGGCGTTCGACGGCGCCCGCTTTCGCGTCGGTCCCGAGAGCGCGGGCGCCAACCCGGGG
>DATIDZ010000483.1:0-3966 GCA_035456045.1 Caldimonas sp. | reverse complement strand
TGTCGGCCTGGAACTTGATCGGCGAGAGCGCCCAGGTCGCGACGCCCGCGGCCAGCGTCACGCCGACGAGCACCACCACCTTGCCGGTGAAGCGCAGCGCGGCGCGGTAGGCCTCGGCCAGGCTCGCGCCGGCGCGCTGCGCCGCCAGCTGCACCGAGAGCAGGTAGAGCGCGTAGTCGATGCCGATGCCGACGCCGAGCGCGATCACCGGCAGCGTCGCCACCTTGACGCCGATGCCGAGCGCGACCATCAGCGCTTCGCACAACACCGAGGTGATGACCAGCGGCACGACCGCCACCACCACCGCGCGCCAGCTGCGGAACGTGACGAAGCAGAGCGCGATCACCGCCGCGTAGACGAGCAGGAGCATCTGCACCCAGGCCTTGCGGACGACGATGTTGGTGGCCGCCTCGATGCCGGCGCTGCCGGCCGCGAGCAGGAACTTGCGCTCGGGCGTGCTGTGCAGCGTCGCGAAATCGGCGCTCGCCTCGACGACGCGGTCGAGCGTCTCGGCGCGGTGGTCGGAAAGATACGCGATCACCGGCATCACCGAGCAATCGGTGTTGAACAGGTCGGGGTTGTTGACGCTGGCCTGCTGCGCGCCGTAGTTGAGCACGTCCTGGTTGCGCGCGATCGTCAGCCACTTGGGCGCGCCCTCGTTGCTGCCGGCGGTGATCTGGCGCACCGCATTGGTCAGGCTGGCGGTCGTCTGCACGCCGGGCAGCTGCTGCAGTGCCCAGGCGAGCCGATCGGCCTCGATCAGCGTCTGGTACTTGAGGCAGCCTTCCTTCTCGGTCTTGACGATCACCGCGAAGGTGTCGCTCGAGAGCGAGTAGTGGCCGGTGACGTAGGCGTTGTCGCGGTTGTAGCGGGAGTCCGCGCGCAGCTCCGGAGCGCCCGGGTCGAGGTCGCCGATCTTCAGGTGCCGGCTCACCGCGTAGCCGCCGCCGAGCAGAACCGCCGAGACGACGATGGCGGCGAGCGCCCAGCGCTTCTCGACGAAGTTCGCGAGCACGCCGAACAGGCGGTTGAGGCCCTGCGTGCGCCCCTCGTCGCTCTCCGACTTGAGCGTCCTCGCCGCGGCGGCGTCGCTCACGCCGACGTAGCTGAGCAGCACCGGCAAAAGGATCAGGTTGGTGAAGATCAGCACCGCGACGCCGAGGCTGGCGGTGACCGCCAGGTCCTTGATGACCGGGATGTCGATCACCATCAGGACGCCGAAGCCGACCGCGTCGGCGAGCAGCGCCGTCAGTCCGGCGAGGAAGAGGCGCCGGAAGGTGTAGCGCGCCGCGACGAGGCGGTGCGCGCCGCGGGCGATGTCCGACATGATGCCGTTCATCTTCTGCGCGCCGTGGCTGACGCCGATCGCGAACACCAGGAAGGGAACGAGGATCGAATAGGGGTCGAGCTCGAATCCGAACGCGGCGACCAGCCCGAGCTGCCAGACGACGGCGACGAGCGAGCAGGCGATGACCAGCGCGGTCGAGCGCACGCAGCGCGTGTAGAGCCAGATGATGACGGCGGCGATCAGCGCCGCCAGGCCGAAGTAGAGCGACACCTGCACCAGGCCGTCGATCAGGTCGCCGACCAGCTTGGCGAAGCCGATCACGTGCATCCGCGCGCTGCCGTCGGCCTCGACGCCGCTGCGGATCTTCTCGATCGCATGCGAGAAGGCGCGGTAGTCGATGCGCTGGCCGGTGCTCGGGTCGATGTCGAGCAGCGGCACGACCAGCATCGTCGACCTGAAGTCGTTGCCGACCAGGCTGCCGACGATCCCGGCGCGGGCGATGTTGGCGCGCAGCTTCTCGGTCGCGGCGGCGCTGCCGTCGTAGTTGTCGGGCATCACCGGGCCGCCTCGGAACCCCTCCTCGGTGACCTCGGTCCAGCGCACGCCCGGCGCCCAGAGCGACTTCACCCAGGCGCGGTCGACGCCGGGCGTGAGGAAGACCTCGTCGTGGATCTTCTTGAGCGTGTTCTCGTACTTCGGATCGTAGATGTCGCCGCTCGGGTTCTCGACGACGATGCGCAGCGCGTTGCCCAGGCCGCGCAGCTCGGCGCGGTTCTCGAGGTAGTTCTGGATGTACGGGTGGCTGCGCGGGATCATCTTCTCGAAGCTCGCGCTGAGGCCGAGCCGCGTGGCCGCGACGATTGCGAGCAACAGCGTGACGACGGCGCAGGCGAGCATCACCGCCTTGCGGTGGTTGAAGACCGAGCGCTCGAGCAGCGAGCCGCTGGCGGGGTCGAACTGCTCGAGGGTCTCGGGGGCGATCGCGGGGCGGGAGGCGTGCATGGCGGCGTCCTTCAGGCCAGGGGAAGGGTCTGGACGCCGCGCGGGCCGGCGATCACGAGCGCACCGGCACCGGCGCTCACCACGGCGGCGGCGGGGGTGGGCCGCTCCAGCTTCAGCGGCGCGAAGGTCGCGCCGAGGTCGGCGCTCACGAGCACATGCCCGGCCTGGCTGACGATGACCATCCGGCCGCGCTCATCGAATGCGCTCGCGGTCAGGCCGACGCCGACGTTCGTCGCAACGCTCTGCCACGTCTGGCCCCCGTCGGCGCTGCGCACGACGTTGCCGCGCAGGCCGTGGGCGACGACGACGCGGTCCTTGCCGATCAGCCCGAAGAGCGTTCCGGCGTAGGGGAGGGTGAGCGCGGCGAAGCGTCCGCTGTCGCGCTCGAGCTTGACGAGGAGGCCCTGTTCGCCGGCGATGAAGAGCTCGCCGCCGATGCGCCGCACCGCGTAGAGGTGCAGCGCCTTCGGGTTGTCGATGGCGTGCATGAGCGGCGCCCACGTCGCGCCGCCGTCAGCGGTGCGCAGTGCGAGGCCGAACGCGCCGACGACGATGCCGTTCCTGGCATCGTCGAAGCAGACGTCGAGGAACGGGTTCTCGGCGCCCTGCGCCGCGAAGCGCTTCGCTTCGGCGAGCCACTTGTCGTCGCCGCTCTTGGTGTAATGAGCGACGAGGACATCGCCGAGCGTGCGCCCGTCGAGCTGACGCGTCCAGGTGCGGCCGGCATCGGCGCTGTGCAGGACGACGCCGTCGTGGCCCACCGCCCAGCCCGACTCCGGGGTCGGAAACGAGACTGCGACCAGATCGGCGCTGACCGGAACGTCGGCCTGCTGCCAGCTCTGGCCGGCGTCGTCGCTGACGAGCACGTGGCCGCGCTGGCCCACCGCGACGATGCGCTTGCCGGCTCGCGCCAGGCCCGTGATCATCGCTTTCGGCGCGAGGGGGCTGCGCTGCGCCGGCGTGTCGAGCACGTCGCGCCAGCTGCCGGCGGCGCCCGCTGCCGCAACGGCGCGGGCCGCGAGCGGCAGCGCGCCGCCCGCTGCGAGCGCCAACAGGAGGGTGCGCCGTTGCATGACGTCGATCGTCCGCGCGGGCTCAGCGAACGCCGCTGCCGGCGAGCGAGTCGGCCGTCCACTCGCGCTCGGCGAGCGGCTTGGTGTGGCGCAGGCCGCCGGTCTCGGCGATGAAGCCGGTCAGCGAATACTGGCGCGAGACCAGGTCGTAGTGGCTGAACATGTCGGTGTAGGGTGCGGGCACGTCGTAGCTCGGCGTCATGTACGCGAAGCCGGCGCGGTAGAGCTGCCCGCGTCCGTCGTACTCGTCGCTGGCGACCGCCGCCCACGAGTCCTCGTCGAGGTAGAAGGTGCGCTTGCTGTAGACGTGGCGCTTGCCTTCCTTCAGCGTCGCCTCGACGACCCACACGCGGTGCAGCTCCCAGCGGACGAGGTCCGGGTTGAGGTGGTTCGGCTTCAGGAGGTCGTCCTGCTTGGCCTGGTAGACGGCCGCGTAGTCGTTGTACGGGATGTACATCTCCTTCTTGCCGACCAGCTTGAAGTCGAAGCGCTCCATCGAGCCGTTGAAGATGAAGGTGTCGTCGAACGTCGTCGCGCCGGCGGTGCCGGGGTTCGGCGTGTCGTGGCTCAGGTCGGGGGCGACCTTGACGCGGCGCTGGCCGG
>DATIDZ010000482.1:0-5694 GCA_035456045.1 Caldimonas sp. | reverse complement strand
AGTCGCGTCGGCCTCGTCGCCGGCGAGCCGGTGCCGGCGAGCGCCGTGACGCCGGCCGGGCTGCGCGAGCGCGTCGCCCGGCTGCTCGCGTCGTAGCAACGCGACCGACGGTCACGTCGGCGCGGTCGTGAAGCCCGGCTCGGCGAGCGCCGCCGAGGCGTGGCCGAGCCGTTCGTACTCCGAGATGACCTGCGCGCCGAAGAGAAGAAGCGTCGCGGCGATCTCGAGGCTCAGCAGCACGACGATCGCCGTCGTCAGCGAGCCGTAGACGATCGTCACCTGCGAGAGCGTCGCGAAGTACCAGACCAGGACGTGGCGCGTGATTTCCCAGAGGATCGCCGCCGTCACGCCGCCGATGAGCGCGTGGCGCCAGGCGAGGCGGCCGGCGGGCATCACGAGATAGACCGAGGTGAGGACGAAGACCTCGCCGGCGAAGCCGAGCAGGTAGAGCAGGACCCCCGAGAAGCCGCTCAGCGACCACTCGCGCCCGAACAGCTCGACGCTTTCCTTGCCCACGGCCTGCAGGCTGCCCGAGACGAGCGTGACGAGCAGCAGGCCGATGCCGAGCGACAGGATGTAGACGTACGGGATGAGCACGGAGAAGATGAAGCGGCGCTTCCGCTCGACCACCCGGTGCAGGAAGATCACCGACATCGCGTTCTCGAGGACGGTGAACGCCAGCGAGCTGAAGAAGATCATCGTCGCGAACAGGAGCCAGCCCACGCCCTCGCGCTTGTCGAGGAATTTCGCGAGCTCGCCGACGATCGCCTGCGCCTGCCCCGGCACCAGCCATTCCAGGTAGCGACCGATGGTCGCGAGCAGCTCGCGCTGGTCGATGAGCTGCGACAGCGCGAAGACGATCAGGATCAGGAGCGGGACGATCGAGAGGAGCGCGTAGTACGCCACCGCGCCGGCGAGCAGCAGCCCCTGGTTGGCCTTGAATCCCTTGAGCACCTGCCAGGCGAAATCCCATGGGTGGCGCAGGACGTGCTGCGCCGCCGGGCCGATCAAGCGCTCGAGAAGGTAGCGCTGCAGCGCATTGGGGCTTCGGGAACTCAACGACCGGGCGTCGAAATTTCGCGCAGAGTTTCGTCGGTGTGCTTCGATTGTCGCGTGGCGATGTCGGCCAGGGCAACGATGCCGACGATTTCGTTGTTGGCGTCGAGCACGGGCAGCCGACGGACCTGCAGGTCGCCCATCTCCGCCATCACCTGCTCGACGCTGTCGTCGGCGCGGCAGAAGCGGACCGCCTCGGTCATCACGTCGGCGACGAGCGACTCCTGCGGGATCATCCCCTCGGCGACGCCGCGCACGGCGATGTCCCGGTCGGTGACCATGCCGGTCACGGCGCGGCCGTCGAGCACCGGCAGCGCGCCGACGTCCATCTCGTGCATGCGCCGGGCGGCGGCCTGCAGGGTCTCGTCGCGCCGGACGGTGGCGAGGCTGCGGGTCATGATGTCGGCGATGGTGGTCATGGTGGTCATCCGGTGGTGGGGGCGACGAGAAAGAGGATCGGCGTCGGTGCGAGGAGCATGAGAAGCAGGGAGGGCGGCGCAGCGGGGTCGTCGGGTCGAAGCACGAGAACGATCACCTATCGCCTCCAGGCTGCCGGCGTCGGTCGCGGATCGCTGGGCCGCCGGCTGCGCTCACGGTAGGCGCGCGAAGGCGTCGGCGACAGCCGGCGAACGCCCGGCGCTCTGTCGGCGGGCCACGCCGACGCCGGTAAGGGACGTCCGACGCCGATCTCCTCGCGCAGCCTCAGATCCCGCGCGCGCGATCGGCTCGGAACTCGGCCGCGAAGACGGCGAAACGGCCGGCCTCGATCGCGGCGCGGATCTCGCGCATCAGGTTCACGTAGAAGTGCAGGTTGTGAACGCTCGCGAGCATGGGCGCGAGCATCTCGCCGCAGCGATCGAGGTGGTGCAGGTAGGCGCGCGAGAAGCGCGCGCAGGTCGGGCAGGCGCAGGCCGGATCGATCGGCTGCTCGTCGGTCTTGTAGCGGGCGTTGCGGATGCGCACGTCGCCGAAGCGCGTGAAGAGGTGTCCGTTGCGCGCGTTGCGGGTGGGCATGACGCAATCGAACATGTCGACGCCGGCGCCGACGCCGTCGACGAGGTCCTCGGGCGTGCCGACGCCCATCAGGTAGCGCGGCTTGCCGGCCGGCAGGCGATCCGGCGTGTGGTCGACGATGCGCTGCATCTCGGCCTTCGGCTCGCCGACGCTGACGCCGCCGATCGCGTAGCCGGGCACGTCGAGCTCGGCCAGCGCAGCCGCCGACTCCTCGCGCAGCGACTCGAACATGCCGCCCTGGACGATGCCGAACAACGCGTTCGGGTTCTCGAGCCGCGCGAACTCGGCCTTCGACCGCACCGCCCAGCGCAGGCTCATCTCCATCGACTTGCGCGCCCCGGCCTCGCCGGTGATGCGGCCCTCGACCTCGTACGCGGTGCACTCGTCGAACTGCATGACGATGTCGCTGTCGAGGACGCGCTGGATCTGCATGCTGACCTCGGGCGTCAGCAGCAGCTTGTCGCCGTTGACCGGCGACTGGAAGGCGACGCCGAGCTCGCTCACCTTGGCGTTCGCGCCCAGCGACCAGACCTGGAAGCCGCCGCTGTCGGTGAGGATCGGCCGCGTCCAGCCTTCGAAGCGGTGCAGGCCGCCGAAGCGCGCGATGACGTCGGTGCCCGGCCGCAGCCACAGGTGGAAGGTGTTGCCGAGGATGATCTCGGCGCCCATCGCCTCGAGCGACGACGGCAGGACGCCCTTGACGCTGCCGTAGGTGCCGACCGGCATGAACACCGGCGTCTCGACGACGCCGTGGCGCAGGGTCAGCCGGCCGCGGCGCGCCCGACCCTCGCGGGCGAGTACCTCGAACGTGAGCATCAGCGGATTGTCGGCGCGCTGGCCGCAGCCGCCGGGTCGCGGACCAGCATGAGCACCGTGCGGTTGCGGTCCTCGACGACGAAGAGCCGACCTGCCGAATCGACCAGGATCCCGGCCGGCGCGCCGAGCGGGCGCACGCCCTTGCTGGCCGCCCAGCCCTCGATCCACGCCCGGGCGGGACCGATCGGCCGGCCGGCGGCGTCGAGCGCGACGCCGACGACGCGGTGGCCGCTGGCCCGGTAGCCGTGCCACGCGACGAGAAGCTGGCCGGCAAACTCGTTCTTCGCGGCGGCGGGCACGGCGACCATCTGCAACGGCGCCGCGTGCGCCGGCCACAGCGCCGCGGGCGCTTCGCTCTTCGCGCAGTCGAAGCGGCCTTCGTAGCCGCGCGCCGGCCGGCGCGCGCCCACGCCGTAGGGCCAGCCGTAGTTCCTCCCGGCGCGAACGACGTTGAGCTCCTCGGCCGGCGCGTCCTCGTCGGCATAGTCGATCGAGTTCTCGCCCTGCAGCAACACGCCGGGCGACGCCCATGCGAGCGCCATCGAGTTGCGCAGACCCGTGGCGTACGGGGTGAACGATTGCAGCGTGAAGCCGGCCCCGGCCAGCGTCGCCTCGTAGATCGCCGCGCGCGGCCTCGCGGCGACGACGTCGGGACAGGGCATCGGCAAGGAGCCGGCGCCGTCGCGGCACGCGTCGCTGGTCGAGCCGACGCTCACGAACAGCTGCCCGCTCGCGCCGAAGACGATTTCCTTGAGCGGATGCGCGCCGTCGCTCGGCAGTCCGTCGATCACCGTCTCGGCGACGAGCGGAAGCGTCGGTCGCGTGCGCCAGACGCGGCCGGCCTCGCCGACGTAGACGCGGCCGTCGGGGCCGAGGGCGAGGCCGTGCGGTCGATCGAGCTTGTCGGCGATCACGGTCATCGCGACCGGCGCCGCCGAGCCGGGGCGTGGCAGGTCGAACTGCAGCAGGCGTCCTCGGCCCGGCTCCCAGCTGCCCAGGTCGGCGATCCAGAACCGGCCCGGGGCGATCTCGACGATGCGGCGCGGGAAGCGCAGGCCGTTCGCGGCGTCGGCGACGAGCGCGAGGCACCAGCCCGGGGGCACCTTGAGGGCGATGCGCGGAAATCCGGCGCACGTGCCGTCGGTCGCATACGCGGCGGCGCGGGCGTCGGGCACCAGGGTGGCGAGGCCGAGCGAGAGCAGCGACGCCGCCGCGGCGACGGCACCGCGCAGACGCGACGCGAGGGGCGTCACGCGGTCGATCCCGGCTCGCGCGCCAGCAGCATCGCGTCGCCGTAGCTGAAGAATCGATAGCGCTCCGCGATCGCGTGCGCGTAGAGCGCGCGGATTCGCTCCTGCCCGGCAAACGCGGCGACCAGCATCAGCAGCGTGCTCCGCGGCAGGTGGAAGTTGGTGAGCAGCAGGTCGACGACGCGAAAGCGGAAGCCCGGCGTGATGAACAGGTCGGTCTCGCCGCGCGCCGGCTGCAGCGCCGCGCCTTCCGGGCCGCGCAGCGCCGCGGATTCGAGCGCGCGCAGGCTGGTCGTGCCGACGGCGACGACGCGGCCGCCGCGCTCGCGCGTCCGTGCGATGGCGGCCGCGGCCGCGGCGCCGATCTCGAAGCGCTCGCTGTGCATGACGTGCTCGGCGAGATTCGCGCTGCGCACCGGCTGGAACGTGCCCGCGCCGACGTGCAGCGTGATGGCCGTGCGCTCGACGCCACGCGCCGCGAGCGCGGCGAGCAGGCCGGCGTCGAAGTGCAACGCCGCCGTCGGCGCGGCGACCGCGCCCGGCCGCGCCGCGAAGACGGTCTGGTAGCGCTCGACGTCGTCGCCTTCGTCGCCGCGCTCGATGTAGGGCGGCAGCGGCACGTGGCCGTGCCGCTCGAGCAGCGCCAGCGGCTCCGAGGGGAAGCGCAGGCGGAACAGCGATTCGTCGTTGCCGGCGCGGCCGAGCACCTCGGCATCGAACGCGTCGGCGAAGCGGATCGTGCTGCCGGCCTTCGGCGACTTGCTCGCGCGCACGTGCGCGAGGACGACGTCGTCCGCCTCGACGCGCTCGACGAGCGCCTCGACCGCGCCGCCGCTCGCCTTGACGCCGAAGAGGCGCGCCTTGATCACGGCGGTGTCGTTGACGACGAGCAGGTCGCCCGCGCGCAGCAGGTCGGGCAGGTCGCGGACGTGGCGGTCCTGCGCGGGGTCGGCGCGCGCGTCGAGGAGGCGCGCGGCGCTCCGCTCGGCCGCGGGATGCTGGGCGATCAGCTCGCGCGGCAGCGCGAAGTCGAAATCGCTCAGGGCCAGGGAAGTCGTCATCGGAAAGGCAAAATTCTCCCATGGCCCCTCCGGCGCGGCGCGAATCGAAGGCGAGCGCCGGCGCAGCGGCGGTCACGGCACGTGCGGCGTCGGCGCCCGAGCAGGCGCTCGCCAAGCTCGGCCTGGTGCGCGACATCGACCTCGCGCTGCACCTGCCGCTGCGCTACGAGGACGAGACGCGCGTCGTGCCGATCGCCTCGCTGCGCGACGGCGAGACCGGCCAGGTCGAAGGCGTCGTCACCGATTCGCGCATCCAGTTCCGGCCGCGCCGCCAGCTCGTCGTCAAGATCGCCGACGACAGCGGCGACCTGGTGATGCGCTTCCTGCACTTCTACCCGTCGCAGCAGAAGACGCTCGCGGTCGGCAAGCGCGTGCGGGTGCGCGGCGAGGCGCGCGGCGGCTTCTTCGGCCTCGAGATGATCCATCCGGCGTTCAAGGTCGTGACGCCCGAGACGCCCCTGCCGAAGGCGCTGACGCCGGTCTACCCGAGCACGGTG
>DATIDZ010000481.1:0-3030 GCA_035456045.1 Caldimonas sp. | reverse complement strand
ATCGGCGCGCGTTGCGCCAGGCGCACGGTCAGCATCGGACGTCGCGCCGCTTCACCGCGGGTGGACCGACGGCCGGGTCCGCGTCAGCCACACCGTGGCGAGCAGGGTTGCGAGCGACGCCACGAGGAGGAACGCCGACATCGCGCCGGCGGCGCGCAGGTCGAACGCCTGCACGCGGTCGTAGATCGAGATCGCGACGGTCTTCGTCTCGCCGGGAATGCTGCCACCGACCATCAGGACGACGCCGAACTCGCCGAGCGTGTGGGCGACGGTCATGATCAGGCCGCTCAGGATGCCGCGCCACGCGAGCGGCAGCTCGATCCGCCAGAGCGTGCGCCAGCGCGACAGCCCGCACGACCGGGCCGCGTCGTAGAGATCGGCGGGGATCGACTCGAACGCGCGCTGGGTCGGGATCCAGGCGAACGGGATGTTGAAGATAACGCTCGCGACGAGCAGGCCGGCGAACGAGAACGCGAGCGGATGGCCCACCAGCCGGGTGTAGAGCTGGCCGATCGGCGACTGGCCGCCGACCGCGACGAGAAGGTAGTAGCCGAGCACGGTCGGCGGAAGGATCAGCGGCAGGGCGAGCGTCGCTTCGGCGATCGGCTTGAGCGGATGGGTGCTGCGCGCCAGCCAGCGGCCGACGAGCACGCCCGTGGGAAGGAGCACCACCCCGGTGGCGACGGCCAGCCACAACGACAGGCGCAGCGACTGCCAGTCCACGGCTCAGGGAGCGGACTCGCCGGGCAGCAGGAACCCGTAGCGCTTGAAGATGGCACGAGCGACGGGTCCTTGCGAGAACGCGTAGAACGCGCGCGCCGTGCCGCCGGCCTTGCGGGTCAGGACCATGCGCTGGCGCAGCGGGCGATGCAGCGCTTCCGGGATCGCGACGTAGCTGCCCGCGTCGCGGAAGTTCGGCGCGAGCGCGAGCGAGAGCGCGAAGATGCCCGCCTGCGTCGAGCCCGAGACCGCGAACTGCGCCGCCTGCGAGACGTTCTCGCCGAGCACGAGCTTCGGCTCGATCGCCGACCACAGTCCGGCGCTCTTCAACGCCTCCATCGCGGCGCGCCCGTACGGCGCGTGCTCCGGGTTGGCGATGGCCAGCTTCACCAGCCGGCCGTCGGCGAGCGCCTGCCGGAGGTCGGCGAAGGCGGCATCGGGCCGGACCGGCGATCCCGTGGGCGCGAAGAGGACGATGCGCCCGGTCGCATACGGCGCGCCGCGATCGACCGTGAGGCCCTGGTCGGCGAGCCTGAACACGAACGCCTCGTCTGCGGACAGGAACAGCTCGAACGGCGCGTCCTGGGCGATCTGGCGGAAGAAGTTCCCGGACGACCCGTACGACACCCGGACCGACTGGCCGGTGCTCTTGCGAAACTCGGCGACGATCTCGTCGAGCGCGAACTTGAGGTCCGATGCCGCGGCGATCACGGGGCCGTCGTCGGCGTGCGCGCAAGCCGCGGTCGACAGGACGACCACGAGCAGCCACCGCCAGAATCGCTTCATGCGCGCTTCACCGTCTTTTTGAATCCGGAACCGACGACATGTCATTCGATCGCTCGAGGAAGACCCGTCGCGCCGCCGCGATTGTGAACGCAGGCACGCCCGTCGATCGGGCGCGTCGACGCGTGATCCAGGCCGGCGCTCGCGCGTGCGTCGCGTTGGTGCTCGGCTCGGCGTTGGCCGCCGCCAGCGGCGTGTCGGCGCAGGAGCGCTACATCGTCATGGCGTCGACGACGAGCACCGAGCAGTCGGGCCTGTTCGCCCACCTGCTGCCGGCGTTCCGGAAGGCGACCGGCATCGACGTGCGCGTCGTCGCCGTCGGCACTGGCCAGGCCCTCGACATGGGACGGCGCGGCGACGCCGACGTCCTCTTCGTGCATGACCGTCCGGCCGAGGAGAAGCTCGTCGCCGAAGGCTTCGGGCTCAAGCGCTCGGACGTGATGTACAACGACTTCGTCCTCGTCGGCCCGGTCGCGGACCCGGCCGGCGTGAAGGGCCGCGACATCGCCGCCGCGTTCGCGAGGCTGGCGACGTCGAAGAGCGCGTTCGTCTCGCGCGGCGACAAGAGCGGCACCCACGCCGCCGAGCTGCGCTACTGGAAGGACGCCGGCATCGACGCGCCGGCGGCGCGCTTCGCCGGCTACAAGGAGTGCGGCTGCGGCATGGGTCCGGCGCTCAACATCGCGTCGTCGCTCGACGCGTATGCGCTCACCGATCGCGGCACCTGGCTCAGCTTCAGGAACCGCGGCAACCTCGTCGTCCTCGTCGAAGGCGACCGGCGCCTCTTCAACCAGTACGGCGTCATCGTCGTCAACCCGGCCAAGCATCCGCACGTGAAGGTGCAGCTCGCGCAGGCGTTCGCCGACTGGGTGCTGTCGCCCGACGGGCAGGCGACCATCGCCGCCTACAAGGTCGGCGGCGAGCAGCTGTTCTTCCCGAACGCCAGGCCGTGAAGGCGGCAGCGCGCCGCTAGCGCGCGCCCGGCACGGCGCCCATGACCGCGTCGGGCAGCGCGGTCGCGATGCCGGGCATCAGGCAGATCAGGACCACCGCGACGAACATCAGCCCGACGAACGGCAGCACGCCCCAGATGATCTCGCCGAGCGTGATGTCGGGCGCGATGTTCTTGATCACGAACAGGTTCAGGCCGACCGGCGGATGGATCAGCCCGGTCTCCATGACGATCGTCATGAGCACGCCGAACCAGATCAGGTCGAACCCCGCCGCCTTGAGCGGCGGCAGGATGATCGGCGCGGTCATGAGGATGATGCTCACCGGCGGCAGGAAGAAGCCGAGGACGACGACCAGGAGCAGGATCGCCGCCAGCAGCAGCCACTTCGAGAGGTGCAGGGCGACGATCCACTGCGCCATCGACTGGCTGATGTGGAGGTAGCTCATCACGTACGAGAACAGCAGCGACATGCCGATGATGAACATCAGCATCGTCGATTCCTTCAGCGTCGCCGACAGGATCGGCGCGACGTCCTTGACGCGCCAGACGCCGTAGACGACGGCGATGAGCAGCAG
>DATIDZ010000480.1:0-5341 GCA_035456045.1 Caldimonas sp. | reverse complement strand
CCACAGCCTAACGGGACGCCGGCCATGTCGCTCGCTGTTTTCGGACACCTTCAGGCCGCGTCGCGAGACCGTAGACTCGCCGCCGTGCCCGACGCCCGCGACCCCGCCGACGACTTCGACCTGCGTCGACTGCCCGACGCCTTCTACGACGACCCGTACCCGACCTATCGGGCCCTGCGCGAGCACGCGCCGGTCAAGGCGCTGCCCGGCGGCGGCGTCTTCCTCAGCCGCTACGCCGACGTCGTCGCCGTCTACAAGGACACCGCGACGTTCAGCTCCGACAAGCACGAGGAGTTCTTTCCGAAGTACGGCGCCTCGCCGCTGTTCGAGCACCACACGACGAGCCTGGTCTTCAACGACCCGCCGCTGCACACGCGCGTGCGGCGGCTGATCGCCGGCGCGCTGACGCCGCGCCACATCGCGGCGATGGAGCAGCGCCTGATCGAGCGCGTCGACAGCCTGCTCGACGCGATGTCGGCGCGCGACCGCGGCGCCGAGATCGACCTCATCGCGTCGTTCGCGAGCGCGATCCCGGTCGAGATCATCGGCAACCTGCTCGCGGTTCCGAACGAGGAGCGCGCGCCGCTGCGCGACTGGTCGCTCGCGATCCTCGGCGCGCTCGAGCCCGCGCTCTCGCCCGAGCAGCTCGATCGCGGCAACCGCGCCGTGCGCGAGTTCCTGCTCTATCTCGAGGGCCTGGTCGAGCGCCGGCGCGCCGAGCCGGGCGACCCGGAGGTCGACGTGCTGACGCGCCTGATCGCCGGCGAGGGCGGCGAGTCGCTGACCGCGCCCGAGCTGCTGCACAACTGCATCTTCCTGCTCAACGCCGGCCACGAGACGACGACCAACCTGATCGGCAACGGCCTCGCCTGCCTGCTCGACTGGCCCGGCGAGAAGGCGCGCCTGCTCGCCGAGCCCGCGCTCATGCGGACCGCGATCGAGGAGTTCCTGCGCTTCGAGAGCTCGAATCAGCTCGGCAACCGGATCACGACCTGCGCGACCGAGATCGGCGGCGTCGCGCTCGCGCCGCGCACGTCGGTCACGATCGGCATCGGCGCCGCGAATCGCGATCCGCAGGCGTTCGCCGACCCGGACCGGCTCGACGTCGCCCGCAACCCGAACCGCCACGTCGCGTTCGGCTCCGGCATCCACCAGTGCGTCGGCATGGGGCTCGCGCGGCTGGAAGGGCGGGTCGCGATCAGCCGCTTCCTGGCCCGCTTCCCCGACTACCGGCTCGCGGCGCCGGCGGTGCGGCAGCGGCGTGCGCGCTTTCGCGGCCATGCGCGCCTGCTCTCGATCGTCGACCCGCTGCCGACGCCGGCCGGCACCGCCACACGTCCGGCATGACGCTCGCATCGCTGTCTTCGCACTGAAGGATCTCTCCCGTGGCACCTCTCGCGGTCCTCGCCGACCGACGTCACCTCGCGGCGTTCGTCGCCGGCTGCCTCGCCGTCACCGTCGGCGTCGTCCTGCACGTGCCGATGTACTGGATGGGCCGCGACACCGGCTTTCGCCTCGCCGACATGGCGATGGATGCGGAGATGCTCTGGGGCATGGTGCTGATCGTCGCCGGCCTCGTGATCGCCGGCTACGGGCTGCTGCCGCGAAAGCTCGGCATGCACGCGCCGGCCGACCCGGCCGTGGCCGTCAGCGCGCCGGAGGACGCGCCGCTCGGCGCCGCGCACTGGCGCCTGATGGTCGTGCTGACGATCGCGCTGGTCATCGACGTGATGAAGCCGGCCAGCCTCGGCTTCGTCGTCCCCGGCATGCAGGCCGAGTACGCCGTGTCGCCGGCGACCGTCGCCTGGCTGCCCTTCGCGGCGCTCTGCGGCACCGTCGTCGGCTCGGTGCTGTGGGGCTGGCTCGCCGACCTCTACGGCCGGCGCGCGTCGATCCTGCTGTCGGCCGTGATGTTCGTCGGCACGTCGATCTGCGGCGCGATGCCGTCGCTGTGGTGGAACGTCGGCATGTGCTTCCTGATGGGTGCCGCCGCCGGCGGCATGCTGCCCGTCACCTATGCGCTGCTCGCCGAGACGATGCCGTCGAAGCAGCGCGGCTGGGCGCTCGTCCTCGTCGGCGGCCTCGGCGCGGCGGGCGGCTATCTCGCGGCGAGCGCGTTCTCGGCGTGGCTGGTGCCGATCCTGAGCTGGCGCATCCTCTGGTTCCTCAACCTGCCGACCGGCCTGGCGCTGATCTTCCTCAACGTCTTCATTCCGGAGTCGCCCAAGTTCCTGCTCGCGCTGGGCCGCATCCGCGAAGCGCACCGCGTGCTCGAGCGCTTCGGCTGCATCGTGCGCGAAAGCGCGGTCGCGCCGCCAGCCGCAGGGGCGCGGCCGGGCGTCGCCGTGCCGACCGCCTACGTGGCCCAGACGGTCGCGCTCAGCATCGTCGCGCTCGCGTGGGGGCTGATCAACTTCGGACTGCTGCTCTGGATGCCGGCCCACCTGGTCGCCAAGGGCTACAGCATGGGCGTCTCGAGCGGCCTGCTCGCGGCCTCCGCGCTGATCGCCGTGCCGACGGTGTTCGTCGCCGCCTGGCTCTACAGCCGCTGGAGCAGCAAGGGCGCGCTCGTCGGCGCGATCGCGCTCTGCGGCGCCGGCCTGCTCGGCCTGATCCACCTCGAGCTGTCGTCGACCCGCGACGCCAGCCCGGTGCTCGTGATCGCGCTGCTCATCGTCGGCATCAACGGGATCATCGCGATGCTGCTGCCGTACGCGGCCGAGAGCTATCCGCTCCAGGTGCGCGGGCGCGCGACCGGCTGGGTCGCGGCGTGCACGAAGGCCGGTGGGCTCGCGGCGCAGCTGCTCGGCCTGCTGGGCCTCGTGCCGGGGCTCGCCTGGGCGGCGGTGCTGGCGCTGGTGCCGGTGCTGCTCTCGCTCTTCCTCGTCATGCGCTACTGCGCGGAAACGCGCGGCCGCGACCTGCGCGATCTCGAGGAGCAGCCGGGCTGAGGATCGGGAGCGCGGTGTCGATGTGCCCTTTCGCCGGCGGGGCTCACCAGCGGAAGTTGAGGACGACCGCAGGGCCGCTGAGGCTCAGGCTTTCGATCGGACCATCGAACTTGTAGGTGAGATAGCGGTACTGGCCGACGATCTCGCCCCACTTGAACGCGTAGCCGAGGCCCGTCATCACCTGGTAGGTGCTCTTGGACTCGCCCGTGCCGACGTCGCCGTAGAACGGCACGAACCAGCGCCGCTCGTCGCCGAACGAGTACCTGCCCTTGACGCCGACAATCGCATCGACGTTGTTCAGCTTCGCCTCGCTGGCGCCGGCGCGATCCGGGAGGGCGATCGGACCGACGTTGCCGCCCAGCGCATACGACAGCGTCTGGCGCAGGTCGACCATGCGCCCGCCGAGAAAGGCATCGACGTGGACATTGTCTTCGGCGACGGCCCGGTACTCGCCGGCCAGCGTCCAGATCGTGCTCTTCAGGCGATACGTGAACTCGCCGGTCACGTCGGCCGGCACCTGCAGGCGGCCGAGCTGGAAGTGGCCGGTCTGCGTCGTGGAGTTGCCCAGGTCCAGGTAGACGACATCGGTGAAGCCACCCCAGCGACCCTTGCGGGCCTCGAACGACCCCATCAGCACCAGCTTGATGCTGTCGATGATGTCGGCGTCGACCGTCGCACCGCTGCCGCCCGGTGGGACCGGGAACGTCGTCGTGCCGGTGAGGCTGGGCAACCAGCCGTAGATGCTCGCGCCGAACTGCCAGGCGTCGGACGCCTGCGCGCTCGCGGTGGCCGGCGCCAGGAGAACTGCCGCAGAAAGTGCCGCCCCGGCCACTCGATTCATGTGATGCATGAAGCTTCCTTTCGACCTTGCTGAGTGGTTGTTGTCATGGTCGCGCTCATGCGCGACGCTCTTATAGCATCGACCCTGCGCATCGATTCCCGGCCTTGCCGTCACCGCGTCGCGACGGCCTCGCCATTGCGCCGGTCCGTCCCGCCAGCGCGGGACGGGTGAGCAGCCTCGAGATCGCCACTGACCGTTGCATGCGTTGAAACCGGCTGTCAGAATTTCCGGCCGGGATCTGCTTTCTCACCGCATCGAGGGCGACTCGCGCCGACCGCGCGCCGCCGGCTCGTGTTCGCGAAGGAAACGCCATGCTGTCGCATCGTTCCAGCACCCTGCGTCGTCTCGTGCTCGGGCTGGTCGCCCTCGGCGCAGTCACCTCCGCCTTGCTCATCGCCGACAGCGCCGACGCGGTCCGCACGACGGTGGCGGCGCGTGACGTCGACGCGGTCGTGCCGGAGACGATCTGCGGGCCGCGTGTCAGCGGCCAGCCGAGCCTGCTCAAGACACTCGTCGCGGCGACGACGAAGACCGAGACCGCGCCGTTTCAGCCCCAAGCCATGCAGGCGGCGAGCGGCGACGCGCCGATCTACCGCAACCTGGGCGCGCTTTCGTTCAACGCGGGCACGCGCGTGTCGCAGGCGCAGTCGTACTTCAACCAGGGCGTTCGGCTCGCGTTCGCGTTCAACCACGCCGAGGCGCAGCGCGCGTTCCAGGCGGCGCAACGGCTCGACCCCGAGTGCGCGATGTGCTTCTGGGGAGAGGCGCTTATCCTCGGACCGAACATCAACGCGCCGATGGTTCCGGAGGCGAACGGCCCGGCGCTCGCTGCGCTGGCACGCGCGACCGAGCTGAAGGCGAAGGCCGCCGCGCGGGATCGGGCAATGATCGAGGCGCTCGCCACGCGCTACTCCGCCGACCCCAAGGCCGAGCGCGCGGTGCTCGATGGCGCGTATGCCGACGCCATGAAGGAAGTCGCCGCGCGCTTTCCGGCCGACGACACGGTGCAGGCGCTGTATGCCGAGGCGGCGATGGACACCCAGCCCTGGGACTACTGGGAAGCCGCCGGTGCGCGGCCGAAGGGTCGCGGCGCCGAGATCGTGCGGGCGCTCGAGACGGTTCTGCGGCGCAATCCCTCGCATGCGGGCGCGATCCACCTGTACATCCATGCCGTCGAGGCGTCGACGACTCCCGAGCGGGCGCTTCCCCACGCGAAACGGCTCGCCGCACTGATGCCGGGCGCCGGACACGTGGTGCACATGCCCGCGCACATCTACTACCGCGTCGGCCTCTATCGCGAGTCGCTGGCGGCGAACCAGCGCGCGATCCAGGTCGACGAGGACTACTTCAAGACGTCGCCGTCCGACCCGATGTACAAGGCGGCCTACTACCCGCACAACATCCACTTTCTGATGGTGTCGGCGCAGATGGGCGGCGACGCGAAGACCGCGATCGCGGCCGCCGAGAAGCTCGACGCCTCGATGCCCAACGAGGCGGTGCAGGCGTTCGCGGTCCTGCAGCCGGTGAAGGCGTCGCCGTACACGACGCA
>DATIDZ010000479.1:0-4318 GCA_035456045.1 Caldimonas sp. | reverse complement strand
CATCGACCTTGAGCGGGTCGATCCGCGTGTACGTCATCTTGCTGCGCTTGGCGAGCCACTCGGTCAGCGTCTCGGTGTCGAGCACCTTGCCGTCGCCGACTCGCGTCAGGCCGGCGCTGCCGATGCGCACCAGCGGATGCTGCGCGCTGTTGCCGCCGGCGAACCGCCGCGCCGTACGCTCGATGTCCTCCGCGCTCACGATCTTGTCGTCGCGCAGCCAGGCAAGCACCGTTCGCCACGTGAGCTTGCCGTGCGAGACGACGTTGAGCGAGAGGTCGATCGCCTGCAGCGTCGTCGTCGGCCGGGACGTCGAGATCGAGCGCTCGAACGAGCCCTCGCGATCGACGCTGCCCTCCTTCGCTGGCGTGCCGTCGCGGGCGACGGTGCCCTGGTTGGCGGCCGTGGCCTCGACCGGACGAGGCACGGCGCGGATGCCGGCCGCGGCCGCTGCCTTGGGGATCTCCGGATCGCTTCTCGATTTCATGCGGGGGGCGGTCGGGTCGGCGCGGCGGCGGGGGCCACCGGGCGCATCATGCGCAGCCACTTCCGGGCCGGAAGCTGCCAGCGAGTTTCGATGTTTTCGGCACGCCGGGCAAGCTCGTCCCGGCCCGGCAGCGTGACTTGCTTCATCGCCAGCACGACGGTGTTGCCTTCTTTCGTCGGCTGGACCGTCAGCAGCGCCTCGGCGCCGAACGCGGCGGCGATGCGCCGGATGCTGGCCTCGAAGCTGGCGTTGTGGCCGAACAGGTTGACCGTCATCGTGCCGCCGGCGGCAAGGAGCCCGAAGCAGGCGCGGTAGAACGCGGCGCTGTCGAGCACCGGGCTCGCCGCCTCGTGGTCGTAGAGATCGACGCACAGCGCATCGACCGTGCCGCGCCGGCGCGGGTCGTCGACGAAGCGCTGCGCGTCCATCTGCAGGATCTCGAAGCCGGGCGACGGCGGCGGCAACCTGAACCACTGGCGGCAGACGTCGATGACGCGCGGATTCAGCTCGACCGCCGTCGTCCGCATCTTCAGCCGCTTGCTGCAGAAGCGCGTGATCGCGCCGGCGCCGAGGCCGAGCTGGACGGCGTGCGCGCCGGCGAACGCGGTGGCCTCGCGCGCGAGCATCCACACCATCATCCTGCGCACGTACTCGAGCTCGATCGCGAGCGGATCGTCGATGCGCATCGCGCCCTGGACCCACGGCGTGCCGAGGTGCAGATAACGGACGCCGGCCGACTCCGAGATCGTGACTTCGGGCAGCTCGCTCGGTGCCGCCTCAGCCATGGCCGGCGTCTTCGAGCAGGCCGGCGAGGCGAGGAAGGGAGGCGACCGCGTTCGCGGTCGTCTGCGCGGCGAGCGCCTCGACCGGCTCGTCGCGCAGCGCCGCGAGCTCGGCGCCGATCCGCGCGAGCTCGGCGGGCTCGTTGCGCATCGTCGCCCCGGCGGCGCGCGACGCGGCGGTGCGGTAGCGCCATTGCGGCGGGATGTCGGGCGAGTCGGTCTCCATCACGATCGTCGTGCGACCGAGGGCGCGCCCGACACGGCGGATCCGCAGCGCGCGGTCGAACGTCACCGCGCCGCCGAAGCCGAGGCGAAAGCCGAGCTCGACGAAGGCGCTGGCCTGCTGCTCGCTGCCGTTGAAGGCATGGGCGAAGCCGCCCGTCACGCGGCGCCGGCGCAACTGGGCGAGCACCGCGTCGACGGCGCGGCGAACGTGCAGCAGCACGGGCAGCCCGACCTCGGCGGCAATCTCGAGCTGTGCGGCGAAGAGGGTCGCCTGATGCTGCCGGTCGAGGCCGGCGACGAAATGGTCGAGGCCGATCTCGCCGACGGCCACGAGGCGCGGGTCGCCGGCATGGCGAGTGAGCGCCTTGCGCAGCGCCGCGCGGTCGTCGGCGCCGGCGGCGCCGGTGCACATCGGATGGATGCCGAGCGCATAGGCGAGCCGATGCCGGTGCGCGAGCTCGCGCACCGTGTCGAAGTTGCCGACGTCGACCGCCGGGATGACGATCTGGGCGATGCCGGCGGCGCGGGCGCGGGCGACGACGTCGTCGCGGTCGGCGTCGAATTCCGCGGCGTCGAGATGGCAATGCGTGTCGATCCACACGGGGGCATGATGCCTGCGGGCGCCGCTGTGACAGGTCATGGCCGGCGTGCTACCGTACTGACGAAGGCCCGCGGAGAGACCGGCGCGCAACTTGCTCGTCGCCTTCGCGGCGGCCTTCGCGGCCCCGAATGACCCCGATGAAACGAGTCCCGCTGTACAGCCGTTCGCACCGCCCGACCGAGACGCCGGACGAGCCGGCAGCGGCTGCGGCCGACGCGGTCCCAGCGGGGTCGCCCCAGCCGGGACGCTGGGCCGCCGCCCTCGCCCGCCACGAGCGCCGCCTCTGGGTGCTCCTCCTGCTCTGCCTCGGCGTCGCCTTCTGGTGGTCGAACCCGACCTTCCGCGCCAAGCCGCCGCTGACCATCGAGCAGATCGATGCGGCGATGCGCCAGTCGATCGAGGAAAAGCCGCTCGTCGCGCCCGAGTCGCGCGCCTACGACGCGATCATCCCGTCGGTGGTGCGCGTGGTCGGCCTGATGACCGAGGGCGACGACGGCAGCGACAGCAAGGAGCACGGCAGCGTCGAGCGCGGCGTCGGCACCGGCGTGGTGATCATCGACAACGGCACCATCCTCACCAACCTGCATGTCGTCACCGGCGCCAAGAAGATCCGTGTGACTTTCTTCGACGGCTCGGAGTCGGACGCGGTCGTGCTGAGCACGCAGCCGGAGAACGACCTCGCCGTGCTTCGCGCCAGGACGATCCCCGACGACCTCGAGGCCGCGACGATGCGCTCGACCGCGGACCTCGCGTCCGGCGATCACGTGCTGGCGGTCGGCTTTCCGTTCGGCATCGGCCCGTCGGCCTCGGCCGGCGTCGTCTCGGGCCTGAAGCGCCAGTTCCGCTCGCCCGACGGCCAGCAGATGCTCACGAACCTGATCCAGTTCGACGCCGCCGCCAACCCCGGAAATTCGGGCGGCCCGCTCGTCACCATGGACGGCGAGGTCGTCGGCATCGTCACCGCCATCCTGAACCCGAACCGCCAGCGCGTCTTCATCGGCATCGGCTTCGCCGTGCCGATCGAGAACGCCGCGGCGGCCGCGGGAATGCCGCCGTTCTAGGCGGCGCATCGCGCTTTCGCTTCGCCGGCGCACGCCGCCTCCTTTCCTCTCTTCGGATCCACGATGACCGACACCTCTTCCATCCCCGGCGACGCGGCGACGCTGATGGAGCGCGTCCTCTACGAGGTCAAGCGCGTCGTCGTCGGCCAGGACCATTTCCTCGAGCGCGTCATGGTCGCGGTGCTCGCCCAGGGCCACCTGCTCGTCGAGGGCGTTCCCGGCCTGGCCAAGACGCTGACCGTCAAGACGCTCGCGCAGACGCTGCGCGGCACCTTCAAGCGGATCCAGTTCACCCCCGACCTCGTCCCGGCCGACCTTGTCGGCACGCGCATCTTCAATCCGCGCACCGGCGAGTTCTCGACGGCGCTCGGGCCGGTGTTCACGCACCTGCTGCTCGCCGACGAGATCAACCGGGCACCCGCCAAGGTCCAGAGCGCGCTGCTCGAGGTGATGCAGGAGCGCCAGGTGACGATCGCCGGCGAGACCCACAAGGTGCCCGAGCCGTTCCTCGTCATGGCCACGCAGAACCCGATCGAGACCGAGGGCACGTATCCGCTGCCGGAGGCGCAGGTCGACCGCTTCATGATGAAGGTCCTGGTCGACTACCCGAACGAGGAAGAGGAGTTCGTGATCGCGCAGCGCGTCACCGGCGTGCCGGTGACGATGAGCCCGGTCGCGAGCATGGGCCAGCTCGCCGAGCTGCAGCAGGAATGCCGCAAGGTCTACGTCGACCCGTCGCTGATGCAGTACGCGGTCAAGCTGGTCAGCGCGACGCGCCGTCCCGAGCGCTACGAGCTCGCCGACATCGCCAAGTTCCTGACCTTCGGCGCCAGCCCGCGCGCGACCATCGGCCTGATCGAGGGCGCGCGCGCCCTCGCCTTCATGCGCGGGCGCAGCTACGCGCTGCCCGAGGACATGACCGGGCTCGTCGCCGACGTGCTGCGGCACCGGCTCGTGCTCTCGTACGAGGCGCTCGCCGAAGGCATCGACGCCGACAACGTCGTGCAGCGCGTGATGCGCAAGATCCCGGTGCCCGACAAGCCGCTGGCCCCGGAAACGAGCCATGGCCGCCCCTGAAGCGCGCACCGCGCTGGTCGATCACGACAGCGCCGAGGCGCTCCTCAAGCGCCTCGAGTGGACCGTCCTGCGCCGACTCGACGGCGTG
>DATIDZ010000478.1:0-20937 GCA_035456045.1 Caldimonas sp. | reverse complement strand
GTGCAAGTACATGTGCCCGTACGCCCGCTTCCAGAGCGTGATGTTCGATCGCGACACCCTCGTCATCAGCTACGACGCGGCGCGCGGCGAGCCGCGCGGCTCGCGCCGGCGCGGCGTCGACGCCCGCTCGCTCGGCAAGGGCGACTGCATCGACTGCACGCTCTGCGTCCAGGTCTGCCCGACCGGCATCGACATCAGGAAGGGCCTGCAGTACGAGTGCATCGGCTGCGCCGCCTGCATCGATGCCTGCGACGCGGTGATGGACAAGATGCAGTCGCCGCGCGGCCTCATCCGCTACGCGACGCAGAACGGGATGCAGGCGGGATGGTCGCGCAGGCAGATGTGGAAGCGCGTTTTCCGGCCCCGCGTCCTCGTGTACAGCCTCGTCCTCGTCGCGATCGCCGCCGCGTTCGTGACCAGCCTGGCGCTGCGCGCGCCGTTCAAGGCCGACATCGTCCGCGACCGCGGCGCCCTCGCCCGCATCGTCGAGGGCGGCCGGATCGAGAACGTGTACCGCGTCCAGCTGATGAACGCGACCGAGCGGACCCAGCGCTTCCACATCGACGTCGAAGGCCTCGACGGCGCCACGCTCTCGAACTGGTCCGACGTGGAGCTCGCGCCGACCGAGGCGCGCTGGGTTCCGCTGGCGGTCCAGGTGCCGCCGCAGGCGGCCGCCGCGCTCGGCCCCGGTGCGCATCCGATGCGCTTCAAAATCGCCCTGCGCGCCGACGCCGCCGCCCGTGCCGACGACGACGAGCAGCCGAAACGGCACGAGAAGTCGACCTTCGTCATTCCGCGCTGAAGGGAAACGCATGACCACCCTCACGACCCCCGAGCCTTCTCTGCCGCCGCCGTGGTGGCGCTTCCCGATCGTCTGGTTCGCGCTCGCCGGACCGGCGCTCGTCGTCGTCGCCTGCTTCGCCACGATGGCGATCGCGTACCGCCATGCCGACATCGTGCTGGTGGAGGCCGGGCCCACGGCGACGCGCGACGGCGGTCGCGCGGGGCCCACGGCGCCCGCGCTGCAGGCGCGCAATCACGCGGCGACGCCGCCGGCGCGGCCGTGACGCGCGCGATCTGCATCCTCTGGCCGGCGTTCCTCACCGCCGGGGTCCTCGACGCGCTCGTGTTCGCGGTGATGGACCCGAACGACCTGCGCTGGTTCGGCGGCGCGCTCATCGGCTGGTCGCCGCTGACGATCTACTCCGTGACGTTCCTGATCTTCTGGGCCGGCATCTCCGCCGCGGCGGCGATGACCGCCCTCCTCCTGCTCAGCGCCGCCGAGGTCAACGCGCTCGGTGGCGGCGACGACGCGCCGGCCCAGGTCGAGCGCGCCTGAGCCGGCGTCGCCACGAAGTCGCTCCATGGACAGCGCCCTCGTCGTCTCGGCCTTGCTGATGGGCCTGGCCGGCGGCCCGCACTGCGCGGCGATGTGCGGCGCGGCGTGCAGCGTCGTCGCCGGGCCGGGCGGCGGCGAGCGCGTGCACGGTCCCGCCGCATCCTCCCTGCTCGCGCTCCACTCCGGGCGAGTCGTCGGCTATGCGGCGATGGGCGCGCTCGCCGCCGCCAGCGTCGCCGCCATCGGCACCTTCTCGACCGCCGCGCCGATGGTCCGTCCGCTGTGGGCGATGGTCCACGTCGCCGCCGTCGCGCTCGGCCTCTGGCTCGCCTGGTTCGCGCGTGCGCCGGCCTGGCTCTCCGCCGCGAAGCCGCGTCTCGCGCCGCTCGCCGAGACGCGTCCGATCCGCGTCTACCGCACCCTGCCTCAGCCGGCGCGGGCCGGCCTGGCCGGGGTCGCCTGGGTGATCATTCCGTGCGGGCTGCTGCAGTCGGCGCTGCTCGTGTCGGCGCTGGCGTCCACCCCTGCGTCCGGCGCTGCGGTGATGGCGGCGTTCGCGATCGCGTCGACGCTCGGCCTCTGGCTGGCGCAGCGACTGTGGTCGGGCCTGCGACGATCTGCCACCGGCGAACGCCTCGCCGCGTGGCCCGTGCGCGCCGCCGGCGTGCTTCTCGCCGGCTCGTCGTTGTTCGCGCTATGGCACGGCCTTGGTGCCGCGTTGTGCGGGGTCGCCTGAGGTCGACGTCCAGAACGACCGCGCCGGCTCGCCCCCCGGATACGATTTCTGCAGCGCCTCGAACGCCGGCCCGAGGCCGAGCGGCGCGGGCAGCGTCATCAGGATCCGCTTGAACAGCGGCCGGAACGCATCGTCGCCCTCGCGATGGGTGAGCGGGTCGCGGTTGCGCATGAACTCGGCGTCGAGCTCGGCCCAGTCGGCGCTGGTCAGTGCGCGCTCGGCCAGGGGAAGGATCTCGGCCTCCTCGATGCGCATGTGATCGAGGTAGGCGGCGATGTACGTCTCCATCTCCTTCTCGAAGCGCTCGCGCCGCGCCGGCGCGTCCGCCGCCTCGCTCATCATCTCGAGCGCGAGCAGATCGTGCTGCAGGTCGAGCACGGCGCGATGGCTGAGCGCGTGGTCGGCGTCGAGGCGAGCGATGACCGCGGCCGCCTCCGAGCTGCGCGCGCGGATCTTCGGAAAGAGCAGCGCGGTCTCCTTGGTGTGGTGCACCTTCTCGGGAAACTCGTCGATGTAGAACAGCATCGCGCGCAAGACGCGGAAGTCGGGAGCGAGGGCGTGACGACGGCTCTCGGCCATCAGCAGTCCGATCGAGCGCAGAACGGCTGAAAGCGAGCTGTGCTCGTCGCGAATGATTCGCAGGGTTGCATGCATCTTGGCCTCCGTCGATGGGCGGCGCTCAGCGCGCCGTCGGTGCCGATACGCTGCTCGCGTGCGCGACGTCGGGCGACTCGAGCGCAGCGGCGAGGAACACGGTGGCGGCGCAGGCGAATGCGAGCAACGGGGTCAGCGATTCACGGACGAAGCGTTTCATGGGTCGATCCTTTGAAGGGTGTTCGGTCGCGGCGTCGCGCGTGTCGGTCAGCTGAGCTCGTGCAGCAGCGCGGCCTGCACGATCAGCTGCCGCTTGGTCTCGAGCGGATCGCCCCCGTCCAGTTGCTGGGCGAGCTGCGCGGTGGGATGGCCGGCGGTGGCCAGGCCGTCGAACACCGGCACGCCGGCGTCATGACCGAGCTGGCGGACCCAGGCGGGCGCGAGGCCCTGGCACTCGATGCCGTCGTAGAGGCGGCCGAGCAGGCGCGCCGTCCGCAGCAGTGCCGCGCCGGCTTCGCCGCCCGGGGGCGGCAGATCGGGCCGGATGTGGGAGACGCTGGCGCCGAGCGCCGCAGCCGCCTTGCGAAAGAGGATCGCGTCGGCGTGATGCTCGGAATCGCAGACGAGGGCGAGGTTCTTGCCGCGCAGGAGGCCCTCCCGCTCCGTCCCGGCCTCGGCCCGTTGCAGGAGGCGCGCGCTGGCGAGCAGCGCTTCCGCAGTGCCTGCGACGGGCGACTCCGGCAGCGGCCGATGGGGTGCGAAGCGCATGGTGTGAAGACGGCGGGAGACGTCGGAGAAGGCAAGCGTAGTGAGCGACCTGCGTGCGTCCTTGACGGGCGTCAATCTCCGGCCCGGCGGATGCCGACTGCGACCGGACTGACACGATCCGTTTACACAACGCTACCGAGCGATGCGCAGCGTTGGCATGGCGGTGGCGCCCGTTTCCTAGGATTCGATCCACGCCGAGTCCCGGCCGCGTCAAAGGATCGACATGCTCAGCACCGCCCCCGTCACCGCCGCCACGATCTCGCCGGTCATCGCTTCGCGCGCCGCGCTCCAAAGTCGGGTCCCTCGCCAGGCCGACGCGGCTGCGAGCCGGCACGTCGCCGACACCCTCCACCTCCTGCAGGAACGCCTCGCGCCGCGACGCCGCGTCGTCCACGCCGGCGACCTCGTGTACGGGGCCGGCGAGCGCTTCGCCAACCTCTACATCCTCAACGCCGGCTTCTTCAAGATGGTCAACGTCAGCGCCGACGGCCGCGAGCAGGTCGTGAGCATCAAGTTTCGCGGCGACTGGCTCGGCTTCGACGGCATCGCCGCCGGGACGTACTCCTGCGACGCGGTCGCGATGGACACCGGCGAAGTGTGGGTGGTCCGCTACGACGAGCTGCTCGCCGCCTGCCGCGACTGCCCGCAGCTGCTGACCGTGCTGCACGCGGCGATGAGCCGGCAGATCGACCACGACCGCGAATCGCTGATGTCGCTGTGCACGCTTCCCGCCGATGCGCGCGTCGCCGAGTTCCTGCGCCGCTGGGCCGACTCGCTCGCGCGCAGCGGCCTGCGCTCGGACCAGATCACCCTGCGCATGACGCGCGCCGAGATCGGCAACTACCTCGGCATGACGCTGGAGACGGTGAGTCGCGCCCTCTCGAAGCTGGCTCGCGACGACGTGATCTGCTTCGCCGAGAAGGGCCGCCGCGACATCCGCATCCCCGACGTCGAGGCGCTTTCGAGCTTCGTCCAGCGCTGCCTGGCGCCGGTGACGACGCTGCAGTAGCCGCTAGGCCGCGGCCGCCGGATCGAGGACGCGGGCGATCGCCGCGCCGAGCTCTTCGCGCGAGCAGGGCTTGCGGAGCAGCTCCCACGCCGGCGGCGAGCCGCTGTCGGCCTCGAGCAGCTCGGCCGAATAGCCCGACATCAGCACGACCGCGACGTCGGGCAGCAGTTCCTGCACCCGCGCGGCGAGCTCGGTGCCGCGCATGCCCGGACCGAGCGCGATGTCGGTGAGCAGGAGCTCGAAGCGGTGCCCGGCGCCGATCGCGAGCAGGGCCTGCTCGGCGCTCGGCGCCTCGCTGATGACGCATCCGAACGATTCGAGGAAGCGGTGGATGACCGCGCGCACTTCGCCGTCGTCCTCGACGAGGAGGACCGTGCGGCCGGGCCCGATCGATCGGCTCGCCGCTGCGGCCGCCACGGGCGCGGAGACGTCCCTCGGCTGCGGCAGGTACAGCGTCACGGCGGTGCCGTGGCCGGGCGCGCTGTCGAGCGTCAGCCCGCCGCTCGACTGCCGGACGAACCCGTAGACCGTGCTCAGGCCGAGGCCCGTGCCGCGCCCCGGTTCCTTGGTGGTGAAGAAGGGCTCGAAGGCACGCTCCCTGACCTCGGCCGACATGCCGCTGCCGTTGTCGACGACCGCGATCGCGACGAAGCCGGACGCCGCCCGTGCGGCATCGGCCTCGACGCCCGCCTGGTCGGGCAGCTGCTCGCAGCGCTCGGCGCGAAATCGCAGCGTTCCGCCGCCGGCCATCGCGTCGCGCGAGTTGATCGCGATGTTGAGCAGCGCCGACTCGAGCTGGCCCGGATCGACCAGGACCTCGAGCGGGTGCGGGGGCACCTCGACCTCGATGCGGATGCGCTGGTCGAGCGTGCGGCGCAGCAGGTCGGCGAGCGAGCGCAGCATGTCGGCGGCGTCGACGGCCGCCGGCTGCAGCACCTGCCGGCGCGAGAACGCGAGCAGCTTGCCCGTCAGCTCGGCGCCGCGCCGCGATGCCCGGCCGGCCGCCTCGACCAGCTCGCGCGCCTGCAGGTCGGCGGCGAGCACCGGCAGGTCGCCCAGCACCTGCAGGTTGCCCTGGATGACGGTCAGCAGGTTGTTGAAGTCGTGGGCGATGCCGCCTGTCAGCTGGCCGACGCTCTCAAGCCGCTGCGCGTGGCCGAGCGCCTCTTCCGAATGGGCGCGCTGGACGCTCGCAGCCAGCAGGTTCGCGAGCGACTCGAGGAAGCTGACCTCGTCGTCGCCGAAGAAGCGGCCGGCGCGCGAGCGGACGGCGAGCACGCCGATCGTGCGGCCGCGATCCGACAGCGGCGCGGCGACGGCGCTGGTGAGGCCGGCGTCGAGATACGCGCGAGGCACCTTGAAGCGGGTCTCGAGGGCGTAGTCGCGAACGGTGATCGAGCGGCCTTGCGCGAGCACGAAGCCGAGCGATGTGTCGGGGCGATTGGCGATGCGGTCGCCGATTCCTTCGCCCGGCATTGCGCCGGCCACGCTGGCGACGCGCAGCTCGAGCGCGTTCGCCTCGAGCAGGTAGACCATCGCGACGTCGCAGCCGAGCGCCTCGGCCGCGACGCGCGGCACCTCGTCGAGAACGACCTGCGGATCGCGCGAGTCGACGGCGAGCCGGCCGACCTGCGCCAGCCGCTCGCTGTAGTGGGCGCGCTGCAGCGCCTGCTTCATGCGCGGATAGGCGCCGATGTCGCGGATCGCGGCGACCACGAGGTCGTGGCCTCGGTCCTGCAGCGGGCTGAGGGCGATCTCGACGACGACCTCGCTGCCGTCCTTGCGCCGGGCGACCAGGTCGGTCTGCTTGCCCATCGGCCGCGCCTGCGGCTTGCGCCCGAACGCGCTGCGGTATTCGGCATGCCGCGGCCGGATCGAGTCCGGAACGAGGGCGTCGACCTTCAGCCCGACGAGCTCGTCGACGGTGTAGCCCAGCAGGCCGGCGGCCGACGGGTTGGCGAGGACGATCGTCCCCATGCTGTCGACCACGACCAGCGCGTCGGGATAGGCGCCGAAGAGGGTGCGAAAGACGCTGTCCTCGTCGACGAGCGACGAGCGCTGCACGGCGGGCGCTGAGGGCGGCGTCATGGCCGGTCGCGTCAGTCGGAAGTCACCGGCGCGACGAGGATGTAGCCGGCGCCTCGCACGGACTTGATGATCTGCGGATCGTCGCTGTCGACCTCGAGCTTCTTGCGCAGCCGGCCGACCTGGACATCGATCGTCCGGTCGAAGGGCGCCGCCTCGCGGCCGCGCGTCTGCTCGAGCAGGAAGTCGCGCGAGAGCACCCGCCCGGCGTGCTCGACGAACGTCGAAAGCAGGTCGAACTCGCCGCTCGTGAGCGCCACCTCGCGACGCTCGGGGTCGAGCAGGCGGCGCGCCCCGATGTCGAGCTCCCAGCCGGCGAAGCGCCGCTTCGGGCGCGCCACGCCGCCCGGGGACGCGTCGTGCGCCGCGAGCGTCCGACGCAGGACGGCCTTGATGCGGGCGAGCAGCTCGCGCAGGTCGAACGGCTTGGTCACGTAGTCGTCGGCGCCGATCTCGAGGCCGACCACCTTGTCGACCGAGTCCCCGCGGCCGGTCACGATGACCAGGCCGCAGCGCCAGCGCTCGCGCAGCTGGCGGGCGATCGAGAAGCCGTCTTCGCCGGGCAGGCCGAGATCGAGCAGCACCAGCTGCGCCGGATCGTCGCCCATCAGTCGCAGCAGCGAAGGACCATCGTGCGTCTGCGAGACGCGAAAGCCCTGGCCCTGCAGGTAGCTCGCCAGCAGCCGGGTGATGTCTGCCTCGTCGTCGAGGACGGCAATGTGGACGACAGGATTCAACGACAGGGGCGGCGGCGCGCGTGGCGCCGGCGCAGAAGCAACGACCCGTCAGGATGCCACAGACGGGAAGGCGCCCCGGCCGAGGCCGCCCGGGTCCAGCCGCACCGGGCCACGCCGGGCGCCGGACGAGGCGGTACGGCCTTGACGCGCATCAAGGCGGAGGATTCGTGGCCTTCTATCGTGTCGACGACCGCCACGGACCGGAGACCGCCATGAGCCGACTCAATGTGGGTAACGTCGATCGCCTGCTTCGCGTGCTGCTCGGCCTCGCGCTCATCGCCCTCGCCGCCACCGGCGTGATCGGCGCCTGGGGCTACCTCGGCGTCGTCCCTCTGCTGACCGGCATCAGCGCGCTGTGCCCGCTGTACTCGCTGCTGGGCATCAGGACGACGTCGCGCTGAGCTCGAACCCTTAGGCGCCGGCCCGCTTGGCGACGGGCGAATACATGTCGAGCAGCTGCAGCCGCGTCGCCCGCAGGCGCTCGGAGACGACGCCCATCAGCCTGAGCGTGAAGGCGAGGCCGAACTCCGGGTCGCTCTTGAAGCTCGCAAGCAGGTGGTCGCCCTCGATCGCCAGCGCGGTCACGTCATCGAGCGCGCGCGCCTGGAAGTGCTTGCCGGCGTGCGGCAGCAGGGCCGACCAGTCGAAGACGTCGCCGCCGTAGAGCGTCTGCACGCGCAGCACGTGCTCCGGCACCTCGAGCTCGAGCGAGACCATCCCCTCGACCAGCAGATAGAGCACCGAGTAGTCGTCGCCCTCGTGGAAGATGATCTGGTTGGGGACGAAGTGGACCTCCTTCGCCATCGTCGCCAGACGGGCCCGGTGCTCGGGCCGGAATTCGGCAACGAACGGATGCTTCTCGAGCACCTGCAAAGGGCTGCCGTTCATCGCTTTCTCCTGCTGCGGACGAGCGTCGATTGTCCTTTCCTGCCCCGGCGCCGGATTGACCTGCCTCAAGCCGACGCGACGCGTCGATCCTCGCGCCGCCTCGGCGGCGTCAGCTGCCGTGCTCCAGCCGCGCCTTGAGGAAGCCGCTCGTCCCGTAGCGCGTGACGCGGCCGTAGTAGCGCTCGGTCAGGCGGTCGACCATGGCGGTGTAGGGATCGACCAGCTCGGGCCGGATGCTGAAGTGGTCGTAGTTGACGACGACGTCGACGCGCCGGCCGAGCGGCTCGACCTGGCGCGCGACCTCGGCTTCGATCGCCTCGATGTCGTCGGGGCCGTCGACGACGTGGCCCTCGAAATCGACGAACAGGACGTTGCTCTCGGCGTCGAAGACGATCCGCTCGGCGAGCGGGAGCGCCAGCATGCGCTCGCGCAGGTTCATCGGCGCGTCGTCGAAGAGCGCCGCATCCATGAGGCGCAGCTGCGGGCTGATCTCCGGGGCGAAGTCCATCGCGGCGAGGATCTCCCGGTGCAGGTCGATGCCCGGCGCGATCTCGATCAGCTCGAGGCAGCCGCTCTCGGCCAGGCGGAAGACGCATCGCTCGGTGACGTAGAGGACGCGCTGGCCTTGCGCGAGCGCGCGCGCCCCGCTGAAGGTGCGGTGCTCGACGGCGCGGACGAACTTGCTGCTCGACCCTTCGCTGTCGATCCGCACCTTGCCGTCGGCGACGCTCACCTGCAGGTCGCCGGTGGTGAACGTGCCGACGAACACGACGGCGCGCGCCGACTGGCTGATGTTGATGAAGCCGCCCGCGCCCGCCAGGCGCGAGCCGAACTTGCTGACGTTGAGGTTGCCCTCGGCGTCGGCCTGCGCCAGGCCGAGGATGGCGACGTCGAGGCCGCCGCCGTCGTAGAAATCGAACTGGCTCGGCTGGTCGATCACCGCCTGGGTGTTGACGGCCGCGCCGAAGTTGAGGCCGCTCGCCGGGATGCCGCCGATCACGCCGGGCTCGGCCGTCAAGGTCAGCAGGTCGAACACCTTCTCCTCGGCGACCACGTCGGCCACGCCCTCGGGCATGCCGATGCCGAGGTTGACGACCGCGTTGCGCTTCAGCTCGAGCGCGGCGCGCCGCGCGATCACCTTGCGCGCGCTCATCGGCATCGGCGCGAGCGTGTGCATCGGCACCCGGATCTCGCCGGCGAAGGCCGCGCTGTACTGGGTCGCGAAGGTCTGCATGTGGTGCTCGGGCCGCTCGGCGACGACGACGCAGTCGACGAGCACGCCGGGCACCTTGACCTGGCGCGGGTTGAGCGAGCCGCGCTCGGCGAGCCGCTCGACCTGCGCGATGACGATGCCGCCGCTGTTGTGCGCCGCCATCGCGATCGCCAGCGACTCGAGCGTCAGCGCCTCGCGCTCCATCGTCAGGTTGCCGTCGGCGTCGCCGGTGGTCGCGCGGATGATTCCGACCTGGATCGGGAACGCCTTGTAGAAGAGCACTTCCTCGCCGTCGATCTCGAGCACGCGCACGAGCTCCTCGCGCGTCGCCGCATTGACCTTGCCGCCGCCGTGACGGGGGTCGACGAAGGTGCCGAGGCCGATCCGGCTCAGCGTGCCGGGCTTGCCCGCGGCGATGTCGCGGAACAGGTGCGAGATCACGCCCTGCGGCAGGTTGTACGCCTCGATCTCGCCGCCGACGGCGAGCGCCTGCAGCTTCGGCACGAGGCCCCAGTGGCCGCCGACGACGCGTTTGACGAGGCCGCGGTGACCGAAGTGATTGAGACCGCGCGTCTTGCCGTCGCCCTGGCCCGCGGCATAGACGAGCGTCAGCGCGCGCGGTGCGCCGGTGCCCGTCTCCGCCTGCGTGGCGAGGAAGCGCTGCTCAAGCGCGAGGGCGACCCCCTCGGCGAAGCCGATGCCGACGAAGCCGCTGGTCGCGACCGTGTCGCCGTCGTGGATGAGCCGCACCGCCTCGGCGGCGCTGACGATCTTGTTGCGCGGCGCTGAATGCGAGCCGCCGGCCAAGGGGGCGTGAAGGCGCATGGGGTCAGAAGAAGTGACGCAGGCCTGCTGCGATCCCCGACTGTGCCGTGCCGGGCAAGGGGTTGCTGCCCGGCGCGCCCGCGCTCACCGAGATCGCGAGGCTGCCGCCGTTCAGGATTCGCCCGGCGGTCACGTATATCGCCGTCCGCTTGGAAACGCTGTACGTCGCCCGCCCGGCGACCAGCGTCGCCTGGTCGGGGCTGTCCTTGTAGTCGAGCCGGAACGCTTCGCCGTCGATCTTCAGCAGCGGCGTCACGGCGTAGAGGGCGCCGAGGTACCAGAGGTCGCTGCGCGGCACGCGCACGCTCGCTTCGTTGTCGCGCCGGATCAGGCCGCCGGCGAGGCGCAGGTCGGTGCCGACATTGATGTAGCCGTTGACGGAGACGCGCGTGTCGGTGAGCGCGCTGCTGGTCAGGCCGGCGAACGCGCCGGGCCCGCCGCGGATCTGGTCGATCGCCAGGGCCGCTCCCCAGCGCGCGACGTCGTACTTCGCCAGGGCCGACCAGCCGCGGCAGGCCTTGGCGTCCTCGCTTTCGCCGGCGCAGCCCGTGCCGGCGGGGCTGCCCGCATTGACGGCGTCGCGGCCGAGGCTGAACGTCGCGCCGAGGGTCAGCCCGGCGAAGGTGCCGCGATACACGATCGCGTTGTCGGTGCGGGCGTTCGGCACGTAGGGATCGAGCGATCCCGAACCGTAGACGTTGGTGCCGAGGATGTCGGCATCGAGGATCGACCAGTACAGCATCGTGTACTGGCGGCCGAGCGTCAGCGAGCCCCACGTGCCGCTGAAGCCGACCAGCGCCTGGCGCCCCCACGCGCGCCCGCCCTGCGTGAACGTGCCCATGTCGGGCGCGAAGCCCTGCTCGAGGATGAAGATCGCGCGCAGGCCGTCGCCGAGGTCCTCGCTGCCGCGAAAGCCGATCCGCGACGGCAGCGTTCCGGTCGTGCTCGGCATGCGATTCAGGCCGGCGCCCGACGCGCCGACGTTGGTGACGTGCTCGACCGCGACGTCGATGAGGCCGTAGAGGACGGCCTCGGCCCACGCGCCCGACGTCGCCGTCGCCAGGACGGCGGCGACGAACGCGTTCCTCACGGGCACGGCGCGCGGGAGGGCGCGCTGCCCATCAGTGGATCACCAGCAGCGTGAACGGATAGACGTAAGCCAGCAACGTCACGAACAGCCCCACGAGCGCGGCAAGCGCGAGCGAATGGAAGAACACGAAGCGCAGGATATCTCCTTCGTGATTGAACCACCCCGTCGCGGTCGACGCCACCACGATCGATTGCGCGTCGATCATCTTGCCCATCACGCCGCCGGCACTGTTGGCCGCGCCCATCAGGTTGGGACTGAGGCCGAGCTGATCGGCGGCGACGCGCTGCATGCCGCCGAACAGGACGTTCGAGGCAGTGTCGGATCCGGTCAGCGCGACGCCGAGCCAGCCCATGAGCGTGCCGAAGAACGGATACAGCACGCCGGTGTTCGCGAACGCGAGGCCGAGGGTCGTGTCCAGCCCCGAGTAGCGCGTCAGCGTCCCGAGCCCGAGCATCAGCACGATCGTCAGCAGCGAGTAGCGCACCTTCCAGAGCGTCGCCCCGTACTCCTGCACCAGGCGCAGCGGGTTGTACTTCATGAACAGCCCGCCGATGATGGCGGCGAGCAGGATGCCGGTGCCGGTGGCCGAGAGCAGGTTGAAGGTGTAGACCGCGCCTTCCTTGGTGGCCTTGGTCACCACGGGCGGCACCTTCTCGACCATCTGATGCAGCCCGGCGATCGGGTACGTCGGCGCGAAGACGCCGTTGAGCGCGTTCTTCACCGACGGCAGTCCCCACGCGAAGACGAAGATGCTGAGGACCAGCCACGGCAGCCAGGCGCGGATCACGACGTCGCGCGGATGCTGCGCGAAGGTCTTGGTCGTTCCGGCCGGCCCGGCGTTGGCGGACGAGGAGCGACGCGCCGCCGATTCGGCGGCGAGCGCCGCGCGCGTGCTGAGCGGCGCGCCGGCGGTCGCGAGCGGCGGCATCACCGCCCCCGCGATCGCACCGGCCAGGCGTCCGGGCTCGGCCGCGCCCGACTCGCGCCCGCCGAGCGACGTCGAGGTCCAGATGGTCGCCGGCTTCCACACGCGCAGGAACAGGATCAGGCAGACCATCGAGCTGATCGCGGCGATGACGTCGACGAGCTCCGGGCCGATGTAGTTCGAGACGAGGAATTGCGGAATCGCGAAGCTCAGGCCCGAGACCAGGATCGCGGGCCAGATCTCCATCATCGCCTTGCGCCCGGCGAACGCCCAGATCAGCCAGAACGGCACGATGAGCGAGAACAGCGGCAGGATGCGGCCGACCATCGCCGACAGCGCCATCAGGTCGTAGCCGTGCACCTTGGCCATCGTGATGATCGGCGTGCCGAGCGCGCCGTAGGCCACCGGCGCGGTGTTGGCGATGAGCGAGAGGCCCGAGGCCGCGAGCGGCGAGAAGCCGAGGCCGATCAGGATCGCCGCCGTCACCGCGACCGGCGTGCCGAAGCCGGCCGCGCCTTCGAAGAACGCGCCGTACGAGAACGCGATCAGCAGCAGCTGCAGGCGCCGGTCCTGCGTGATGTTGGCGATCGAGTCCTCCTGGATCTTGCAGGCGCCGCTCTTGTCGGCGAGCTGGTGCAGGAAGATGATGTTGAGGACGATCCAGCCGATCGGCAGCAGGCCGGTCAGGCCGCCGAGCATCGCCGCCTTGCCGGCCATCTCCACCGGCATGCCGTAGGCGACGATCGCGACGACGAGCGCCGCGAGCAGGCCGAGCCCCGCGGCGACGTGCGCCTTCAGGTGCAGGAAGCCGAGCCCGACCAGCATGACGACGACCGGCAGCGCCGCCAGGGCCGTCGACACGATCATGCTTCCGAAGGGGTTATAGGTCTGCTGCCAGATCATGGCGTTCTCCTCTGGTTGACGTTTGCTGCGGCAGCGGCGGCGCGCACCGGGATCACGGTGAGCGTCCGTATTCCCTGCGCGCCGCGGATCAGCACGCCTTCGATGTCGGCCGTCGCCGACGGCCCGGTCATCAGCACCGAGTAACGCGCCTCGTGGAAGCCGCGATGGCGGTAGGCGTCGTGCAGGGTGGCGACGATCGCCGTCGGGTCGAGCAGGACGACGAGGTGCTGCGACAGGAAGCCGAGCGCGTTGATCCCGAACTCGCGCTCGCTGAGCCAGACCGAGCCGGTCTCGGCGACGCCGAACACCGCACGGACGACGCCGACGTCGACGTCGTCGAGGTCGCCGGGGTGAAGCACCGCCTCGATCGGCCGCGTGCCTTCGACCTCGGGGGTCGCCGAGCAGATCACGCGCGCGTCGGGAAAGCGCGCGCGCAGCAGCTGGTAGAGCGAGCCGGTCGCGGGCGGCTCCAGCAGCGTCCCGCCCATGCGCTTGAGCGCCGCGGTGAAGGCCGCGAGCGGATCGGCGATCGTCCGCTCGAAGCCCGGCACCTCCGGCAGCTCGCGCCATCCGGGCTGGTTGCGGCGCACGCGGCCGAGGATCATGTCGCGGCTGCTCATTTCGGCTTGCCGCGGTTCTTCAGGTACCACTGGCGGAACGTCGACGGCGGCGACGACGGCACCTCGCGTTGCCGACCCCAGGCGTTGAAGGGGTTGTAGACCATGAAGCGCGGCAGCTTCTCGATGCCGGCGGCCGCGGCCTCGACGGCGGCGCGGTAGAGGCGCGGGCTCGACAGGATCTTTCCGGCCGCGCGCATCGCCTCCTTCTTCACCATCGGCAGCTGGTGCCGCTCGGCGATGACCTGGCGCCACTTGTAGATCTGCTCGTGGATGTTGATCTTCACGGGGCAGACGCTGGTGCAGCTGCCGTTGAGCGTGGAGGCGAACGGCAGCGAGCTGTACTTGCGCAGGTTGAAGGTCGGGTCGATGATCACGCCGATCGGTCCGGAATAGGTCGACCCGTAGCTGAGGCCGCCGCTGCGGCGATAGACCGGGCAGGTGTTCATGCAGGCGCCGCAGCGGATGCACTTCAGCGAATACCAGAAGTCGTCCATGCCGAGCCGCTCGGAGCGGCCGTTGTCGACCAGCACCACGTGCATCTCGGTGCCGGGGCGCGGCGCCCGGAAGTGCGAGGTGATCTGGGTGATCGGCGAGCCGAGCGCGCTGCGCGACAGCATGCGGACGAAGACGCCGAGGTGCTCGATCTTCGGCAGCAGCTTCTCGATGCCGATCGAGGCGATGTGCAGGTTCGGCAGGTTGGCGCCGAGATCGGCGTTGCCCTCGTTGGTGCAGACGACGAAGCTGCCGGTCTCGGCGATTGCGAAGTTCGCGCCCGTCATTCCCGCCTGCGCCTTCAGGTAGTACGGCCGCGTGTGCTGGCGCTGGCTCTCGGCGAGGTAGGGGACGTCGGCGTTTTCGGGATCGGTGCCGATGGTGCGGCCGAACACCTCGGCGACGTCGCCGCGCAGCTTGTGCACCGCCGGCACGACGATGTGGCTCGGCGGCTCGTCGTCGAGCTGCTGGATGCGCTCGCCCAGGTCGGTCTCGACGATCTCGATGCCCCGGTTCTCGAGGAACGGCCGCATCTCGCACTCGTCGGTCAGCATCGACTTGCTCTTGACCAGCGTCGTCGCCCCGTGCGATTGCAGGATCTCGAAGACGACCTGGTTGTGCTCGGCGGCGTCGCGCGCCCAGTGCACGACCATGCCGTTGGCGGTGGCGTTCTTCTCGAATTCCTCGAGGTAGTCGGCGAGGTGGGTGAGCGTGTGCTCCTTGATCCCGGAGGCGAGCGTGCGGAGCTGCTCCCACTCGGGAAGCGCCTCGCTCTCGACGTCCCGCTTCTTGCGCAGGTCCCAGAGGCGCTTGTCGTGGAAGTCGGCGTGGTCCTTCGCCTCGATGAACTTCGAGGACGCCTCGGCGTGATCGACGCGGCTCATGCGGATCGCTCAGGCGCGCGCGCCATTGAGCACCTGGGCGATGTGGATGAACTTGAGCGGCAGGCCGGCGCGCTCGGCGCAGCCGCGCTGATGCATGACGCACGACATGTCGGGCGAGACGATGTACTCGGCGCCCGCCTCGAGGTGGTCGGCGACCTTGTCGTGCCCCATCTTCGCGGAGACCGGCTCCTCGAATACCGAGAACGTGCCGCCGAAGCCGCAGCATTCGTCGACGCGCCGAGGCTTCACGAACTGCAGTCCCTTGACCGCGCCGAGCAGCCGGGCCGGCTTGTTGAAGCCCGGCTCGACGATCTCGGAGGCGCTGGCCTCGCGCAGGCCGCGCAGCGTCGCGCAGCCGATGTGCAGGCCGACCTTGTGCGGGAACTCGGCCCACGGGAACTCGCGCACGCCGAGCACGTCGTGAAGGAACTCGACCAGCTCGTGGGTGTTGCGGCGCACCGCCTTGACCGCATCGGTCTGCTCGATCGCGGTCATCTGGTCGCGCACGTGGTGCGCGCAGCTGCCCGAGGGCGTGACGATGTGGTCGTAGCCCGCGAAGTTCCTCGCGAACAGCGCTTCGGTGTCGTGGGCGTCGCTCTGGCAGCCGCTGTTGGCCATCGGCTGGCCGCAGCAGGTCTGGTCGAGCGGAAAGTCGACTTCGCAGCCGAAGCGCTCGAGCAGCTCGAGCGTGGCGACGCCGACCTCCGGGAAGAAGGCGTCGACGTAGCACGGCACGAACAAGGCCACTTTCATGCGAACGGCACCGGCTGATTCCGAGGGAGCTCGCGGCGACGCCGCGATGCCGATGCAATGTCGGACATCGCCGCTCGGCACGCTTGAGCCATGTCAAGCCGTGCCGGTGATCGCCTCATGGAAAACCCAGGCGTCGCCGCGGCCGCCCGGGTGCGACGCTTCCGCTTGCGGTAACGCAAGCGGAAGCGGACCGCCCGCGCCAAGAATCGCGCCGCGCAAGCCGCGACGCCGCCGCCCGAGATCGCCATGACCGCACGAACCTTCGCACCGATCGCGCCCGGCGCCGGCACCCCGCAGCGGCGCAGGCGCGAGCTCATCGTCGCCGGCCTCGGCGTCCTCGCCGGGCTGCCTTCGCGCCCCGCGGCGGCGGGCGCGTTCCCCGAGCGCGCGGTCCGCATCGTCGTCCCGTACTCGGTCGGCGTCGGCCCCGACGTCATCGCGCGCAGCGTCGCGGAACGGCTCGCGCGCCAGTGGGGCCAGCCGGTGATCGTCGACAACAAGCCGGGCGCATCGGGCATCGTCGCCTTCGGCGAGGTCCGGCGGACGCCGGCCGACGGCCACACGCTCTTCCTCGGCGACACCGCGACGCTCGCCGTCAATCCGCTCCTGCACGCGGCGCTGCCTTACGACCCGGTGCTCGACCTGGTGCCGCTCACCCTCCTGTTTCGCGCCACGTTCCTGCTCTGGGTCGGCGGCGAGAGCCGGTTCGGCGGGGTCGCCGCGCTGCTCGAGGCGGCGCGACGCTCGCCCGGCAGCGTCAGCTACGCGACGCTCGGCAACGGCCATGCCAGCCACGTCGCGATCGAGACGTTCGCGCGCGCGGCCGGCGTCTCCATGCTGCACGTCCCGTTCAAGGACGCCGGCGCGATGCTCAGCGCGGTCGCCGTCGGCGACGTCGATTTCACCGCGATCGGCATGAACACCGCGTCGGGGCTCATGGCGACCGGCAAGCTGCGGCCGATCGCCGTCGCCGCCAAGCGCCGGCTGCGCACCCATCCGGACATCCCGACGCTGGTCGAGGCGGGCGGCCCGCCGGTCGAGATGCATCCGTGGGCGGCCCTCGTCGCCGTCGCGCGGACGGCGCCTCCGGTGCTCGACCAGCTCCGCCGCGACATCGCGGTCGTGCTCGAGACGGCCGAGGTCCGCAGCCGCGCCGAGAACGCCGGCTTCGAGATCACGCCGTCCACGCCGCAGGCGCTGAGCGAGCGGATCGAGGCCGACGTCGCGCTCTACGCGCCGTTGATCCGCGAAGGACGCATCGCGCGCCTGTAAGCGATCCGCCTGCGGCGGTCAGCGGAACTGCTCGCGCCTCCGCTCCTCGCAGATGAAATCCTCGAGATCGGGGTCGAGCGCATCGCGGGCGCAGACGATGCCGACCGGCTTGCCGTCCTCGATGACGGGCAGGTGACGGATCGCGCGCTCGTGCATGAGGACGAGCGCGTGCCCGAGCGTCGTCTCGGGGTCGACGGTCACCGGCCGGGGCGTCATCACGTCGCCGATGCGGACGGCCTGGGGGTCCTGGCCGCCGGCGATCACGCGCGACACGATGTCGTGCTCGGTGAAGATGCCGGCCAGCGCGCCCTGCTCGACGACCAGGACGGCGCTCACGCCGCGCGCGAGCATCAGGGCGGCAGCCTCGGCCACGCTCGTGCTCGGGGGTGCCGTCACGAAGCGGCGCGTCTCACTCAGTGTCCTGATCTGCTGACTCAACATCGCGGCCTCGTCCAAGGCACGGGCGTCACGCTACGCCGCTCGCGAGGGCCGGTTTTGACCCTGGACAAACGTCGGTCTGATTTGTCAGCGGGCGGCGGTGATCATGCCCAGGTGCTGCGGCAGCCAGGTCGACAGCGGCGGCCAGTAGGTCACGAGCACGAGGAAGACGAGCATGGTCAGCAGCCAGGGCCACGTCGCCACGGTCAGCTCGGTGATCCCCATGCGGGTGATGCCGGACGCGACGTAGAGGTTGAGCCCGACCGGCGGGTGGCACATCCCGACTTCCATGTTGACGACCATCACGATGCCGAAGTGGACCGGGTCGATGCCGAGCTTCATCGCGATCGGAAACAGGATCGGCGCCAGGATGAGCACGATCGACGAGGGCTCCATGAAATTGCCGGCCGCGAGCAGAAGCACGTTGGCGATGAGGAGGAAGCCGATCAGGCCGACGCCGGTGCCGAGCATCGCGTCGGCCATCGCCTGCGGGATGTTCTCGTGCGTCATCAGGAACGAGAACAGCATCGCGTTGGTGATGATGTAGAGCAGCATCGCGCTCATGTTGGCGGACGCCAGGAGCACGCGCGGAACGTCCTTCAGGCTCAGGTCCTTGTAGATGAAGACGGCGGCGATGAACGCCCAGACCGCGCTCATCGCCGCGGCCTCGGTCGGCGTGAACAGGCCCGAGTAGATGCCGCCCATGACGATCACGATCAGCGCCAGGCCCCAGAAGGAGTCGCGGAACGCCTTCAGCCGTCCTGCCCAGCTCACCTTCGGCTGGCGCGGATAGTCGTTGCTGCGGGCGCGGTACCAGGTGGTCAGGCCGAGCATCGTCGCCAGGACGATGCCGGGAATGACGCCGGCCATGAACAGCGCGCCGACCGAGGTGTTGGTGGACACCGAGTACATCACCATCACGATCGACGGCGGGATCAGGATGCCGAGCGCGCCCGAGGTCGTGATGACGCCAGCGCCGAAGCGCTTCGGAAAGCCCGCCCGCACCATCGCTGGCAGCAGGATCGAGCCGATCGCGACAACGGTCGCCGGCGACGATCCGGACACGGCGGCGAAGAGCGCGCACGCCAGGACGCCGGCCAGGCCGAGCCCGCCGTGGAAGTGGCCGACCATCGAGGTCGCGAAGCGGATCATTCGCTTGGCGACGCCGCCGTGGGTCAGGAAGTTGCCGGCGAGGATGAAGAACGGGATCGCCATGATCTCGAACTTCTCGATGCCGGTGAAGAGCTTGAGCGCGACCGACTCGATCGGCACCTGCGTCATGAAGAACAGGAACGACAGGACGGTGAGGCCGAGCGAGATCGAGATCGGCATGCCGGTGAGCATCAGCAGCACCAGCAGCACGAAGATGAGGACGGTGTTCATCGCTGGTCGTCCTTCGGTGAGTCGGGAAGGTCGCGCGGGTGGAGGTCGTCCTCCATGCGGTAGATCTTGTCTTCCTCGCCGGGCGGCACGTCGCCGGGCTCCTCGACGCCTTCGACCTTGGTCTGGTCGTGATGCGGCAGCTCGCCGGTGCGCAGGAAGCTCCACGTCACCTGCAGGAAGCGAAAGCACATCAGGTACGAGCCGAGCGGCACCGCCGAATAGACCATCCAGGTCGGCGCCTCGAGGTCGGGCGTCGTCGGCCCTTCGGGCAGGTCGCCCGTGGCGATGCCGAGCAGCTTGAAGATCGCGTGGTGCGCGCCGTTCTCCCACACGAAGGTCGCGCCGAGCGTTCCGACGATGGCCGTGAACGAGGCGCCCGCGAGCAGGCCGAAGACGATGAACTTGGCGCGGTGGCGATCGCTCAGCCTATTGATGAGGACGTCGACGCCGACGTGGATGCCGGTGCGCACGCCGTAGGCGGCGCCGAACTTCGCCATCCAGACGAACATGATGATGCAGAGCTCCTGCGCCCAGCCGAAGTTGAGGCCGAGCACCCAGTCCTGCACGCCGGGGATCGGCACGCCGCTCGCGTAGCGGTGCAGCACGGCGACGAAGATGATCAGCGTCGCCGCCCCCATCAGGAACGAGATCAGCCATTCCTCGAGGTGATCGAGCACCTTCAGCATCTGCGACTCCTGACCCGGGCGGACACGAAACGGACCGCCGGGCGGCTCGCGCCGGCGGTCCGGGCGACTGGGGCGCTACAGCTTGGCGGGATCGAAGCCCGTCTCCTTGTAGACGGCGTCGATCATTTCCTTGCCGATCCGCGACTCCATCTCCTTGTGCGTCTTGAGCATCGCCTTCTTCAGGGCCAGGCGCTCCGCCGGCGTCAGCACGACGACCTGGCTCTTGCCCGACTTCTTCACCTGCTCGAGCGCGTTGTCGTTCTCCTCCTGGGCGATCTTGTTGGCGTAGTCGGTCGCCTCCTTCATCGCCTGCTCGAGCTGCGTGCGCACGTCGGCGGGCAGGCCGTCCCAGAACTTCTTGTTGGTGATGACCGCATAGCCGAGGTAGCCGTGGTCGGACACGGTCACGAACTTCTGCACTTCGTGCATCTTCTGCGTGTAGAGGTTGGAGTGCGGGTTCTCGGTGCCGTCGACGACGCCGGTCTGCAGCGCCTGGTACACCTCGGAGAACGCCATCACCTGCGGCAGCGCGCCGACCGCGCGCATCTGCGACTCCAGCACCTTGGACGACTGGATCCGCATCTTCAGGCCCTTGAAGTCGTCGGGCGTCCGGAGCGGCTTGTTGGCCGAGAACGACTTGAAGCCGTTGTCCCAGAAGGCCAGGCCCTTGATGCCCTTGGCCTCGAGCTTGCCCAGCAGCTGCTTGCCTACCGGCCCCTGCGTGACCTTGTGCAGCTCGGCGGTGTTGTCGAAGATGAACGGCAGGTCGAAGACCTCGAACTCCTTGACGCCGAGCGGCCCGAACTTGGCGAGCGACGGCGCGAGCATCTGCACCGCACCGAGCTGCAGCGCCTCCATCTCCTCCTTGTCCTTGTAGAGCGTGGAGTTGGCGTAGACCTCGACCTTGACCTTGCCCTTGGTCAGCTCGGCAGCGCGCTTCGCGAAGAATTCCGACGCCTTGCCCTTGGGCGTGTCGTTGGCGACGACGTGGCTGAACTTGATGACGATCGGCGCGGGCGCCTGGGCCTGCGCGACGCCGGCAATCGCGCGCACGCCGGCGGCGCCGGCGGCGAGCGCCAGCCTGCGGCGAAGCGACGTTGTTGTTCTCATGACAGTCTCCTTCGATGAATTGAAAGCGAATCCGGCAGCCGCCTCACTTGAACGCCATCGCGACCATCTTGCGGCGCACGAACGCGATCTGGGTCGAGAGCGGCAGCTGCTTCGGGCACACGTCGTGGCAGCCGAGCAGCGACATGCAGCCGAACACGCCGTCGTCGTCGCCGACCAGCTCGTAGAA
>DATIDZ010000477.1:0-6482 GCA_035456045.1 Caldimonas sp. | reverse complement strand
CCTCGATGTTCAGCGCCTTCACGACCCCGTCCTTGACGAGCATCGAATAGCGCTGCGAGCGAATGCCCAAGCCGCGCGCCGTCAGGTCGAACGTCAGGCCGGTCGCCTTGGCGAAATCGGCGCTGCCGTCGGCCATCATGCGCACCTTGCCCGCCGTCTTCTGGTCGCGCGCCCAGGCGCCCATGACGAACGGGTCGTTGACCGAGACGCACCAGATCTCGTCCACGCCGGCCGCCTTCAAGGCGTCGGCCTGCTCGACGTAGCCGGGGACGTGCTTGGCCGAGCAGGTCGGCGTGAACGCGCCCGGCAGGCCGAAGATCGCGATCGTCTTGCCAGCAGCGAGCTTGGTGACGTCGAACGTGTTCGGGCCGATCGAGCAGCCGTTGCCCTCGACTTCCACGAATTCCTGCAGGTTGCCCGCGGGCAGCTTGTCACCGACCTTGATCATGTTTCGCCTCGTTGATTCATGCAGCGCCAGCGCGCCGGATCAGACCGTGGCGCCCTTCTGGACCAGGCGCGTCACGACCCAGGATTTGGTCTTCGAGATCGGCCGGCTCTCGGCGATCTCGACGACGTCGCCATTCTTGTACGCGCCGGCTTCGTCGTGCGCGTGGTACTTGCTGCTCTTGGCGACGATCTTGCCGTACAGCTCGTGCTTGGTGCGCCGCTCGATCAGGACCGTGACGGTCTTCGAGCGCTTGTCGCTGACGACCTTGCCGATCAGCGTGCGGGTGTTCTTCGCGCGCGGCTCGACGGCAGCGGCCGTGGGCTCGGCGGGAGTGGTCACATCGGCGTTCATTTCTTGGCTCCGGTCTTCTTGGCCGCGGCGTCGGCGGTGCCGCCCGCAGCGGCGCGCTTCTGCTCGGCCTGGATCGTCTTGGCGCGGGCGATGTCGCGGCGCGTGTTCTTGAGCTGCGAGTGGTTCGTGAGCTGCTGCGTCGCCTTCTGCATGCGCAGGCCGAAGTGGGCCTTGAGCAGCTCGCTCACTTCCTTCTCGAGGCCCGCGGCGTCCTTGGCGCGGAGGTCAGACGTCTTCATCGTATTTCCTTCTGCGTTCAGCCGCCCACCTGGCGGGCGACGAACGTGGTCTTGAGCGGCAGCTTGGCCGAGGCGAGCAGGAACGCTTCGCGTGCCAGCGCCTCGGGAACGCCGTTGATCTCGTAGAGCACCTTGCCGGGCTGGATCTCGGCGACGTAGTACTCGGGGTTGCCCTTGCCGTTGCCCATGCGGACCTCGGCCGGCTTCTGCGAAATGGGCTTGTCCGGGAAGATGCGAATCCAGATCCGGCCGCCGCGCTTGACGTGGCGCGAGATCGCACGGCGAGCCGCCTCGATCTGGCGCGCGGTCAGGCGTCCGCGCTCGGTCGCCTTGAGGCCGAAGTCGCCGAACGACACGTTGGCGCCGCGCGTCGCGACGCCGGTGTTGCGGCCCTTTTGCTCCTTGCGGAATTTTCTGCGTGCGGGTTGCAGCATCTCTTATTCTCCTTTGCCGTCGGCCTTGGGCTTGGCGTCGGCGGCGGGCGTCGGCGCCTTGCGGACCCGCTTGACGGCGGGACCCTTCGGCGCATCGCCCGAGGGCGCGGTGGTCGGCGCGGCCGCAGCGACGGCGTCCGCCGGCTTGGCCTCGGCAGCAGCGGCCGGAGCGCCGCGCGGCGAGCGATCGCCGCCCGGGCCACCCGCCGGACGCGGACGGCCACCCGGCGCCCCACCCGGGCCGCCCGGTCGCGGGCCGCGGCGGTTGCGCCGATCGTCTTCCGCGCCGGCCGGCGTGTTGATGTTCGGCGCCTCGCCGTTGGCGAGCCGGTCGCCGCGATAGACCCAGCACTTGACGCCGATGACGCCGTACGTGGTCTTGGCTTCCGAGAAGCCGTAGTCGATGTCGGCCTTCAGTGTATGGAGCGGCACGCGGCCTTCACGGTACCACTCGGTGCGCGCGATCTCGATGCCGTTCAGGCGGCCGGCCGACATCAGCTTGATGCCCTGCGCGCCCAGGCGCATCGCGTTCTGCATCGCACGCTTCATGGCGCGACGGAACATGATCCGCTTCTCGAGCTGCTGGGTGATCGAATCGGCGATCAGCTGCGCGTCGATCTCGGGCTTGCGAACCTCTTCGATGTTGACGGCGACGGGCACCCCGAGGCGGCGCGTCAGCTCGGCCTTCAGGTTCTCGATGTCCTCGCCCTTCTTGCCGATCACGACCCCCGGCCGCGCCGAGTAGATCGTGATGCGCGCGTTCTTGGCCGGACGCTCGATCAGGATGCGCGAGACCGCCGCGTTCTTGAGCCGGCCCTTCAGGTACTCCCGCACCTTCAGGTCCTCGGCGAGCATGGTCGCGAAGTTCTTGTTCGACGCGTACCAGCGCGACGACCAGTTGCGGGTGACCGGAAGGCGAAACCCCGTCGGGTGAATCTTTTGTCCCATGGTGTCCTTGGTGCCTTCAGTTGCCGACGGTGATGTAGATGTGCGCCGTCGGCTTGCTGATGCGGTTGCCGCGACCCTTGGCGCGTGCCGAGAAACGCTTCAGCGTCGCGCCCTGCTCGACGTAGATCGTCTTGACCTTGAGCTCGTCGATGTCGGCGCCGTCGTTGTGCTCGGCGTTGGCGATCGCCGATTCGAGCGCCTTCTTGATGATCCCGGCGGCCTTCTTCTGCGTGAAGTTCAGGATGTTGATCGCCTGGTCGACCTTCTTGCCGCGGACGAGGTCGGCGACGAGCCGGCCCTTGTCGGCGGAGAGGCGAACGCCGCGAACGATCGCTGTGGTTTCCATCGTGGCCATCCTTACTTCTTCGCCGCCTTCTTGTCGGCCGGGTGGCCCTTGAAGGTGCGCGTGAGGGCGAACTCGCCCAGCTTGTGGCCGACCATCTGGTCGGTCACGTAGACCGGCACGTGCTGCTTGCCGTTGTGCACCGCGATCGTGATGCCGATGAAGTCGGGCAGGATCGTCGAGCGGCGCGACCAGGTCTTGATCGGCTTCTTGTCCTTGGTGGCGCTCGCCTTCTCGACCTTCGCCGCGAGGTGATGGTCGATGAACGGGCCCTTCTTGAGCGAACGAGTCATGTCGTTGCCTTCTACTTCTTGCGGCGCGCGACGATCATCGTCTGCGTGCGCTTGTTGTTGCGGGTGCGGTAGCCCTTGGTGAGCGTGTTCCACGGCGACACCGGCGCCTGGCCCTCGCCGGTGCGGCCCTCGCCGCCGCCGTGCGGGTGGTCGACCGGGTTCATCGCGACGCCACGCACCGTCGGGCGGATGCCCTTCCAGCGCTTCGCGCCGGCCTTGCCGTACTGGCGCAGGCTGTGCTCTTCGTTGGACACCTCGCCGATCGTGGCGCGGCAATCGATGTGGATCCTGCGCACTTCGCCCGAGCGCAGCCGCAGCTGCGCGTACGTGCCTTCGCGCGCCAGCAGCGTCACGGCGGCGCCGGCGGAGCGGGCGATCTGCGCGCCCTTGCCAGGCAGCATCTCGACGCAGTGGATGATCGAGCCGACCGGAATGTTGCGGATCGGCAGCGTGTTGCCCGCCTTGATCGGCGCCTCGGCGCCCGACAGGATCGTCGAGCCTACCTCGAGGCCGCGCGGCGCGATCACGTAGCGCCGCTCGCCGTCGGCATAGACGACGAGGGCGATGTGGGCGCTGCGGTTCGGGTCGTACTCGATGCGCTCGACCTTGGCCGGGATGCCGTCCTTGTTGCGGACGAAATCGACGACGCGGTAGTGGTGCTTGTGACCGCCGCCCTTGTGGCGCGTCGTGATGTGGCCGTTGTTGTTGCGGCCGGCGTTCTGCATCTGCGGCTCGAGCAGCGATGCTTCGGGCCGGCCCTTGTATAGGTGCGGATGCGAGACCTTGACGACCGCGCGCCTGCCCGGCGACGTCGGCTTGACCTTGATGACGGGCATTACGCGCCCTCCCCGGAGAAGTTCAGCTCCTGGCCCTGAGCCAGGCAGACATACGCCTTCTTGACGTGGTCGCGCCGGCCCGTTCCCTTGCCGAAGCGCTTCGTCTTGCCCTTGTGCTGGACGGTCTGCACCGAATCGACGGTGACCTTGAACATCAGCTCGACGGCCGCCTTGATCTCGGGCTTGGTCGCGTCGCGAATCACCTTGAACAGCACCTGGTTGTGCTTCTCGGCGGCCATCGTCGCCTTCTCGCTGACGATCGGCGCGATCAGGATCTGGGCGAGTCGGCTCTCCGCGTGCGCGGAACGCTTCGTCGCGTCGGCCTTCTTGGCCGCCGGCTTCTTCGCCACCGCAGCCTTCGCCGGCTTCGCGGCCTTGGCCGGCTTCGCCGCGGCTGCGGCGGCCTTCTCGCTCGCGGCAGCCTCGGCCTTGGCCTTGCTCTTGGCCGTGACCTTGGGCTCGGCCTTCGCGTCGGCCTTCGCGCCCTTGGCGGGCTTCTGTGCTTCGGGTGCCGTGCTCATGACAGCATCTCCTTCAGTTGCTCCATCGCGCCCTTGGTGACGAGCACCTTCTTGTAGTGCACGAGGGCGAGCGGGTCGGCGTAGCGCGGCTCGACGATGAGCACGTTGGCGAGGTTGCGCGACGCCATGATCAGGTTGTCGGCCATCTCGTGGGTGATGACGAGCACCGAGTCGAGCCCCATCGACTTGAACTTCTGCGCCAGGCCCTTGGTCTTGGGCGAGTCGACGGTGAGCGAATCGACGACGGCGAGGCGACCTTCGCGCGCGAGCTGCGACAGGATCGCGGCCATGCCGGCGCGGTACATCTTCTTGTTCACCTTCTGGGTGAAGTTCTCGTCCGGGCTGTTCGGAAAGATCCGTCCGCCGCCGCGCCAGAGCGGCGACGAGGTCATGCCGGCGCGCGCGCGGCCGGTGCCCTTCTGGCGCCACGGCTTCTTGGTCGAGTGCTTGACCATCGCCCGGTCGAGCTGGGCGCGCGTGCCGAGGCGCGCATTGGCCTGGAACGCGACGACGATCTGGTGCACCAGCGCTTCGTTGTAGTCGCGCGCGAACACGGTGTCGGGCGCGTCGACCTTCGAGGTCGACTGGCCTTGTTCGTTGAGGACGTCGAGTTGCATCAGGCGGCTCCCTTGGCGGAAGTCTTGGCAGGGGCGCCCTTCGGCGGCGCCTTGACGGCCGGGCGGACGACGACGTGGCCGTTCTTCGCGCCGGGCACCGCGCCGCGCACGAGCAGCAGCTGGCGCGCTTCGTCGATGCGGACGATGTCGAGGTTCTGCGTCGTGCGGGTGACGTTGCCGAGCTGGCCCGACATCTTCTTGCCCGGGAACACGCGGCCCGGGTCCTGCGCCATCGAGATCGAGCCGGGCACGTTGTGCGAGCGGCTGTTGCCGTGCGACGCGCGCTGCGACTTGAAATGGTGGCGCTTGATCGTGCCGGTGAAGCCCTTGCCGATCGTCGTGCCCTGCACGTCGACGAGCTGGCCGACGGCGAAGACGCCGACCGACACCTGCGCGCCCGGCTTGTACTCGGCGGCGACGTTCTCGGCGACGCGGAACTCGCGCACCAGCTCGCCGCCGACGACGCCCGCCTTGGCGAGGTGGCCGGCTTCGGGCTTGCTGACGCGGGAGGCCTTCTTGTCGCCGAAGACGACCTGGAGGGCGGCGTAGCCGTCGGTCGCGGCGGTCTTGACCTGGGCGACGCGGTTGTTCGACACGTCGAGGACGGTGACGGGGATGGCGTCTCCGTCGTCGGTGAAGATGCGCATCATCCCCACCTTGCGGCCCAGGAGCCCCAGGCGCTCATCGACGTGAGCGGCCGGGTTCGCGGTCGTGGTCATAAATGTTCTCCAGCCACGCAAGCGCGGCCTTTGTTGCAACGCCCGACATCGATTGGCCGGGCTGACTTTTGAGGATTCCCCGTCGTCCCCTCTCGATGGCACGGGCCAGAGACGGAAATCGCGGGAAAGCCTGCAATCTTATCAGAAGGCCCCGGCTTTCACCAGGGCGGAGTGCCCTGAGCCCAGGCCGGCGCGGCGGCTACTGCAGCTTGATCTCGACGTCCACGCCGGCCGGAAGGTCGAGCTTCATCAGCGCGTCGACGGTCTTGTCGGTCGGGTCGACGATGTCCATGAGCCGCTGGTGGGTGCGGATCTCGAACTGGTCGCGCGAGGTCTTGTTGACGTGCGGCGAGCGCAGGATGTCGAAGCGCTGCATGCGCGTCGGCAAGGGCACCGGGCCCTTGACGATGGCGCCGGTGCGCTTGGCGGTATCGACGATCTCGAGCGCCGACTGGTCGATCAGCTTGTAGTCGAACGCTTTCAGGCGGATGCGGATTCTTTGCTGGGTGGCCATGATGTTCTTTCAAAGAGCGATGCGGGCTGGTCGTGGCGAGTCGCCCGCGGGAGTTGGCGCAACGGTGCGCGGTCCTATTCCAGAATCTTCGCCACGACCCCGGCGCCGACGGTTCTGCCGCCTTCACGGATGGCGAAGCGCAGACCTTCTTCCATGGCGATGGGGTTGATGAGCTTGACGGTGATGCTGACGTTGTCGCCCGGCATGACCATCTCCTTG
>DATIDZ010000476.1:0-2557 GCA_035456045.1 Caldimonas sp. | reverse complement strand
CCGGGGGGCGCTGCGATCCTCTACGTGGGTCCGACCGCGCAGGCGGAACGAGTCACGCTGGTCGCGCAGCGGCTCACGGCCGAGCTCGCGGAGTCGCCGCCGGGGCTCCTCGTCCTGCGCAAGGTCGGGCCCACTCCGGCGGGCTTTCCCCGACGCCCCGGTGTGGCCAGAAGACGTCCGCTGGCGTAGCTAGCGTGGGCGGCATGCCCGGCCGGGTGTACGCGCTTGCGAACCAGAAGGGCGGCGTCGGCAAGACGACGACCGCGATCAACCTCGCCGCCTGCCTCGCGGAGGCCGGCGAGCGGACGCTCGTAGTCGACCTTGACCCACAGGCCAACGCGACCTCGGGCCTCGGCGAACGCGCCAACGGCACCTCCTCGCTCGACCTCCTCGACGGCATCCCGCTGCCGAAGCTCGCGAGGCCGACGCGGTTCGCGCGGCTCGACCTCGTGCCCGCGAAGGCGGAGCTGGCCGGCGCGGCAGTCGAGCTGGCGCGGCGCGGCGACGGCGAGCGCTACCTCGCCGAGGCGCTGGCCGGGGCCGCCTCCGAGTACGCCTTCGTCTTCGTCGACTGCCCGCCCTCGCTCGGTCCGCTGACGGTGAATGCCCTCGCCGCGGCGGATCGCGTGCTCGTGCCGGTGCAGGCCGAGTACTACGCGCTCGAGGGGCTCGCGCAGCTCGTGGGCTCGGTGGAGCTGGTGCGCTCGCGTCTGAATCCCAGGCTTGCGCTCGGCGGCGTCCTGTTGACGATGGTCGACCGGCGCACCCGGCTCGCGGCCGACGTCGCCGCCGAGGTGCGGCGGCACTTCGGCGAGCTCGTCTTCCGCACCTCGGTGCCGCGCTCGGTGCGCGTCGCGGAGGCGCCGAGCCACGGTCTGCCCGTGACGGCCTACGACCGCGCCTCCGCCGGCGCCGACGCGTACTGGAAGGTGGCGATGGAGCTTGTCGTCCGCTCCTGAGAAGCGGCGCGGCCTCGGCCGCGGCCTGGAGCTGCTGGTCGGGGGGCCCGGCGAGCCGGAGCTCGCCCACCTGCCCGTGGAGACGATCCACGCCAACCCGCGCCAGCCGCGGAAGCGCTTCGATCACGAGTCGACGTCGGCACTCGCCGACTCGATTCGCGCCCAGGGCCTCGTGCAGCCCGTCGTCGTGCGGCCCCGCAAGGCGGGCGGCTTCGAGCTGATCGCCGGCGAGCGGCGCTGGCGCGCGGCCCGTGAGGCGGGGATCCCGACGGTGCCGGCACTCGTGCGCGACGCCGACGACCGTGAGACCCTCTTGCTCGGCCTCGTGGAGAACGTGGCCCGCGAGGAGCTCTCCGCGGTCGAGGAGGCGCGTGCGTACGCGCTGCTGCTGGACGAGTTCGAGCTCTCGCTCGGCGACCTGGCCGAGCGCGTCGGCAAGGCGAAGCCGACCGTCTCGAACCGGCTCCGCCTGCTCGAGCTGCCCGACGACGTGCTCGGCCTGGTCGAGCGCGGCGACCTGACCGAGGGCCACGCCCGCGCGGTTCTGGCGGTGCCCGACCACGAGGGCCGCCGGCGCCTGGCGCGACAGATCGTGCGGCGCGGGATGTCGGTTCGCGCCGCCGAGCGCGCCGCTCGCTGGGCCGGCGCGAGGACGAAGCCGCGCAAGGTGCCGAAGGTCGACCCGGCGCTCGCCGACCGTGCGCGCAAGGCGGCCGAGCGCGTGACCGGCTTCCCGGCGCGGGTCACCGCCGGCCGGCTGGAGATCGCGTTCATGGACGAGACCGAGCTCGCCGAGCTCGTCGAGGCGCTGGAGCGCGTCGCGTAGGCCGTAACCGCTCGGCGCGCCGGGCCGTTCACCCTGTGAATGCTGCGCACGCTTCGCGACAACCTCGAGTCCTTCGAGGCGATCAACCAGGACGACGTCACCCGCGACCTCGTCCTGCGCATGTCTGCGCTTTCACAGGCCGGCAAGCTGGGGTCGTTCCTCGTCGAGCTCGCGCATGACGCCGATCTCGACGACCTGACGAAGGGCACGCTCGCCGAGATCGCCAACGACCCGAACTTCCTGCTCGCGGTCGAGGACTACCTCGTCCGCACCGAGATCGGCCACTAGGCGCGCCGCCGCGTCGGTGCGATCCTTGTCGGGTGCCGCCCTTTCCGAAGCCGCGCTTCGACTACTCGTACGACCGCGAGCACGAGCTCGCCGCCCTGCGCGCCTACCGCAAGGAGAAGCCGGGCCGCCAGATCCCGGCGAAGGCGAGGGACAGGCTGCTCGTCGGCACGTGGAACGTGGCCAACCTCGGCGTGCAGGATCGGCTCGACGACGACTACGCGCTGATCGCCGAGGTGGTGAGCTGGTTCGACCTCGTCGCCGTGCAGGAGGTGAACGACGACCTGCGCGGGATCGAGGCCATCCACGACCACTTGCCGGCGCGCTACGACCTGCTCTTCTCGGACGCCTCGGGCAACCGCGAGCGGCAGGCGTTTCTGTACGACAGCCGCAAGGTCAGGCGGCTGCGCGAGGTCGGTCGCATCGCGATCCCGCCGAGCCAGCTGCCGAAGATCGCGCGGCAGGGAACGACGACGCCGTTCACCGG
>DATIDZ010000475.1:0-9840 GCA_035456045.1 Caldimonas sp. | reverse complement strand
GGTACTGCCGGTTCATGTAGGCCTCGGCGCGTCGGGTCGCGGCGAGATCCTGCGGCGTCGCCGAGGCGGGGTACTTGGGCTCGATGTTGACGACCAGCCCGACCTGGTGCCTGCCGAGCGCACGGTACGCCTGGACCGCCTTGCCGTGCGAGCGCAGCAGCTGATGCGAGGCGATCGGCGCCTCGAAACGGTTCTTGTGCCCGGGCGCGAGCGCGCCGTGAAGGTAGCCGCCATCGGTCACGACCCAGGGCTCGTTCAGCGTCGCCCAGAGCTTCACCCGGTCGTCGAGGCGGCGAAACATCACGGCCGCGTAGTCGGCGAACCAGTCGGCGATGTCGGGGTTGAGCCAGCCGCCGCGATCGTCGAGCGCCACCGGCAAGTCCCAGTGGAAGAGCGTCGCCATCGGCTGGATGCCGTGGGCGAGCAGGGTGTCGACGAGTCGCTCGTAGAAGCCGAGGCCCCGCTCGTTCACCGCGCCCCGGCCTTGGGGGAGGACGCGGGCCCAGGCGATGCTGAAGCGGTACGCGGTCAGGCCGAGTCGCTTCATCGAGGCGACGTCGTCCTCCATGCGCCGGTAGTGGTCGCAGGCGACGTCGCCGGTGTCGCCGTCCTTGGTCAGCCCGGGGGTGCGGACGAAGCGGTGCCAGATGCTCGGCCCCGCGCCATCGGCCAGCGGCGACCCTTCGATCTGGTACGCCGACGTGGCGGCTCCCCAGAGAAAGGATTTCGAGAATTCGTACGTCATGGTGTCGGCCGCCACAAATCTATCGTCGCACGGCTGCAGGCACAACGATTCCCTGGTCACTCGGACGGGGGGGCCGCCGATTTGTTCCGCGGCGCGCGGAGTTCGTTCTGTTACGGCATGGGACGACGGATTCGTCGCCAGCGCCCGAGGGCGACTTCAGCCGACGTCGGGAGACAATGCCGTGATGAAGGTCGCACCTCCGGCCCTGACCCTCGACGATGTCCGCGCCGCATCCGAGCGGCTGCGCGGCGAGGTGGTCGACTCGCCCTGCATGGCGTCGCGAACGCTCTCGCAGATCTGCGGCTGCGACGTGTTCCTGAAGTTCGAGAACCTGCAGTTCACGGCATCGTTCAAGGAGCGCGGCGCGCTCAACAAGATGGCGCAGCTGACGCCCGCCGAGCGCGCCAAGGGCGTGCTCGCCGTCTCCGCCGGCAACCATGCGCAAGCCGTCGCGTATCACGCGCAGCGGATGGGCATCGCCGCGACGATCGTCATGCCGCGCTTCGCCTCGAGCGTGAAGGTCGAGAACACGCGCGGCTTCGGCGCCGAGGTCGTCCTCGTCGGCGACACCTTCGAGGACGCTCGCGTCGCGGGCCTCGGGCTCGCCAGCGAGCGCGGCTACACGGTGGTCCATCCGTTCGACGACCTCGCCGTCATCGCCGGGCAGGGCACGGTCGCGCTCGAGATGCTCGCCGAGCAGCCGGAGATCGACACGCTCGTCGTCGCCATCGGCGGCGGCGGCCTCATCGCCGGCATGGCGACGGCGGCGAAGGCGCTGCGCCCGGGCCTGCAGGTCATCGGCGTGCAGACGGAGCGCTTCCCGGCGGCCTGGAACGCGATCCACCACGGCAACCGCGAAAGCCTCCAGGCGACGATCGCCGACGGCATCGGCGTCAAGTCGCCCGGCGCGCTCACGCTGCCGGTCATCCGTGCCCTCGTCGACGACGTCGTCCTGGTCTCCGAGGACGACATCGAGCAGGCGATGCTGATGCTGCTCGAGATCGAGAAGACGGTGGTCGAGGGCGCCGGCGCGGTCGGCCTGGCGGCGCTGATGAAGGAGCCGGCGCGCTTCGCCGGCAGGAAGGTGGGCCTGGTCCTCTGCGGCGGCAACATCGAGCCGCTCGTGCTTGCCGAGATCATCGAGCGCGGCATGGTCAAGTCGGGCCGGCTCGTTCGCCTGCGCGTAGACGTGCGCGACGTCCCCGGCGCGCTCGCCGACGTCGCGTCGCTGCTCGCGCGCCTGGGCGCCAACATCGACGAGGTGCAGCACCAGCGCGCCTTCACGTCGCTCTCGGTCGAGCGCGTGCAGATCGAGGTCGTCGTTCAGACGCGCGGCGCCGCGCACGTGCAGGCGATCCTCGAGGCGATGCGCGCCGAAGGCTACGACGCCGAGCGCGTCGGCTGATCCGCCGCGCTTTCGGAAGGCCGCTTCGACCCCGGGCGCGTGCGGGGCGACCGCGGCGACGGCTTGGCGATCGTCGTCAAGGGGCCCACGGCGACGGCGGAGTTGTCAGCGATCTGTGATCGATCGGTGAGCCGGCGATCGGTGCCATGCCGCGAACCTTCCGCTCCGACGGCTCGTCGCCGTCTCCACGAGGACTGCGTCATGAACCTGCATCGGCTGCTCTGCATCGGGCTGTCCACGTCGCTGGCGCTCGCCGGCTGCGGCGGCGGCGACGACGACAACAACACGGCGCCGAGGGCGCCGACGACCCCGGGCGACTTCACCGCCGTCGTCTCCTTCGGCGACAGCCTCAGCGACGTCGGCACCTATGCGCCGGCGACATCGCTCGCCGGCAACGGCACGGCGCCCTACTTCGGCGGCCGCTTCACGACCAACGGCCCGGGCGCCGGGGCCTGGGTCGAGAACCTTGCAACCTCGCTCGGAATCGCCCTGACGCCGGCCGAGGTCGGCTTCGACGGCAGATCGGTCAAGTGCCCGGCCGCCGCCGTCGATCCGTCGCTCGCCGCCACGTGCACGGCCTATGCGCAAGGCGGCGCTCGCATCACCAACCCGGTCGGCATCGGCCACAACGCCGACGGCTCGGGGGCGCTCACGGTGCCCGTCGTGACCCAGATCACGAACCATCTGGCGCGTTTCGGCAGCTTCAAGAACAGCGACCTCGTCCTCGTCTACGCTGGCAACAATGACGTCTTCATCGACCTCCCGATCTACGCCTTCGTCGACGAGCAGGTGCAGGGGCAGGTCGCGTCCGGCGAGCTGACGGCGGCCGCCGCCGCCGCGCAGCTGGCCGCTGCCAGGTCGGCGGTCGAGGCGGACGTCACGGCCGCCGCCACCGACCTCGCCGATGCCGTGAAGACCATGACCCTTGGCCGGGGCGGCCGCTACGTCGCCGTGATGACGCTGGTCGACATCGCCGACACGCCGTTCGGCAACGCGCAGCCGGCGCCGTGGCGGGCGGAGCTCACCAACCTCTCCGTCGTCTTCAACGCCGCCCTGCGCAGCGGCCTCAAGGACGCGCCGGTGCAGATCATCGACAGCTTCGCGCTGTCGAAGGAGATGTACGCGGACCCTGCCAAGTTCGGCTTCGTCGACCATACGACGCCGGCGTGCGACAGCGCGAGGATCTCGGTGATCACCGGCGGAGCGGTCGACGACGGCTCGTCGCTGTTCTGCAATGGCACGCCGGGCGCGCCCTACAACGGCCTCGTCGCCGGTGCCGACACGATCACCTGGCAGTTCGCCGACGACGTGCATCCGACGACCGGCGGTCATCGCGCCATCGCCGCCGCGTTCACGGCGCAGCTGCGCTCGTTCGGTTGGATTCGATGAGCGCGCCAGCGATTCGCCTGGACGGCTGGCGCCGCGTTGCGCTGCTGGCGGCGATGGCCGTGGCGGCCCTCGTCGCGGGCACGCTCGTCTACCTGGTCGACCGGCCGCCCGGCCACGCGATGTGGATTCCGCACTTCGCCCTCGCGCCGCGACCGCCGACGTTCGGGTCGATCGGCGATTGGCTGCCGAGCTTCGTTCATCCGCTGGCGTTCGCGCTGCTGACCGCGGCGGCGCTGCCCGCCGGGTCGCCCTGGCGCTATCGCGGGTGCGTGGCGTGGGGCGCGGTCGACGTCGCGTGCGAGCTGGGACAGCACGCGGCGCTCAAGACGGCTTGGCTCGGCCTCGCCGAGCAGGGTCTCGCTCCGGTGGCTGCGTCCCGCTATTTCCTTCACGGCCGCTTCGACGTCGCTGACCTCGTCGCCGCCGCGGCCGGCGCGCTCGCGGCCGCCGCCTGCCTGCATTGCTTCGATCGCTTCAAGGAGAACCTCCATGCACGATGAACAGCGTCTTCACCGCGTCGGTCGCTGGCGCGCTGCGGCGCTCGTCGCGGTCGTCGTGCTCGGTCTGGGTTCGATCGTCGGCAGCGGCGGGGGCGGAGGCTGCGCGCTCGCGCCCGGGCCGTGTCCGGGCGACTTCCCCAACGAGCCGGCGGAGCCCACCGTGACGCCGCCCGACGCGGTGATCCAGGTCGGCGGCAGCGTCACGTTCTCGGCCGATGCGCCGAGCTTCGGCAACGCAACGTACCAGTGGTTCCGCGCGCCGAAGGGGGCCACCGCGACGGCGATCGCCGGCGCGACGGCAGCGACGTACACGCTCGCCGGCGCGCAGCTCATCGACGACGGCAGCACCTTCTCGGTCCACGTGACGGGCACCTTCGAAGGCAAGCCCTTCCTCATGGCGAGCCAGCCGGCCGCGCTCGCCGTGTCGTCGATGCCGCCGGTCGTCTTCCAGGACAGCGAGTTCGCGCCCGCCGACTGGGTCGCCGGCGCCGTCGTGCAGCCGCCCGGCGGCCCGACGCACGTCGAGCAGCAGGTCGCGACGGGCGGCAACCCGGGCGCGTACCGCCAGGTCGCGTTGTCGATGCCGGGCGGCAACTCGCTGCTGACGGCTTTCAGCACGTACCAGGGCGGCACCTACGATCCTGCTTCTCAGGGGCCGGTCTACCTCATCGCCTTCTCGGAGGACTGCGCCGCCCTGCCCGGTGTGCTCGGGGTGGGGCCCAAGCTGCTGCTCGAGCAGGACGGCCGGCGCTACGCGGGAGGAGCCGCCGGCATGTGCGATGCAGCCTGGCGCAAGCAGGTCTTCCTGCGCGCTTCCTTCTCGCGGGCCGACTTCTTCCAGGTCGACGGGCCGGCGTGCGCTGCGGGCACGGCGTGTCCCGACTTCAGCGCCACCGGCAAGCCGATGACGTTCGGCTTCGTCAACCTCAACCAGGGCTCGACCGGCTTCGCCGGCGGGTCGGGTGGCTTCGGCGTCGACAACTGGGTCGTCAAGGTCTGGCGCAGATGACGTGACCGGACCGCGGCGGTGCGCGGCCGCCGCAGCGGCTTTCCGCGAGAATCGGCGTTGCCTTCACTGCCTGACTCGCTGCATGCGACGCCGAGCGCTCCTCCTTTCGTCGGCATCGCTGCTCGGTGTCGAGAGCCCGAGCATGGCCGCCACCCGATCGCCCGCCGCATCGCTCGCCCACGAGGAGGGCAGCGCGGTGGCGCTGGCGAGGGCGATGGCCGAAGGACGCGCGACGTCGGAGCGCGTCGTGCGTGACTGCCTCGCGCGCATCGAGGCGATCGACCGCCACGGGCCGCAGCTGCGCAGCGTCATCGAGCTCAATCCCGACGCGCTCGCCATCGCCAAGGGGCTCGACGCCGAGCGCAAGGCCGGCCGGCTGCGCGGGCCGCTGCACGGTGTGCCGGTGCTGGTCAAGGACAACATCGCGACCGGCGATCGCATGAGCACCTCGGCGGGTTCGCTTGCGCTCGACGGCGTTCGCGCGCCGCGCGACGCGCACATCGTCAAGCGCCTGCGCGATGCGGGCGCGGTGATCCTCGGCAAGAACAACCTGAGCGAGTGGGCCAACATCCGCTCGACGCGATCGGTGAGCGGCTGGAGCGCGCGGGGTGGGCTGACCCGCAATCCCTACGCGCTCGATCGCAGCACGAGCGGGTCGAGCTCGGGCACCGCAGCGGCGGTCGCGGCGAGCTTGGCGCCGCTCGGCGTCGGCACCGAGACCGATGGCTCGATCGTCTCGCCGGCGTCGATCTGCGGCCTCGTCGGTCTGAAGCCGACGGTCGGGCGAATCAGCCGCGACGGCATCGTGCCGATCTCGCCGACCCAGGACACGCCCGGCCCGATGGCGCGCAGCGTCGGCGACGCGGCACTGCTGTATGCGGCGATGGCGGGCCGCGACGGCGCCGACGACGCCACCGCCGCCGCGCCCGGCGACGCGGTGCCGACCGCGATCGCCCTTCCCGAGGAGGCGCTGCGCGGCGCCCGCCTCGGCGTCGCACGGGCCTACTTCACCGGCTTCGACGAGCTCGATGCGCTGATCGACCAGGCGATCGTCGTCATGAAGCGCGCCGGCGCCGAGATCGTCGATCCCGTCGACCTCGCGCCGGCCACCTACTCGGACGCGGAGCTGCGCGTGCTGCTCTACGAGCTCAAGGCCAGCCTGCCGCGCTACCTCGCGACCTTCGCGCCGGGCGCGAAGGTGAAGACGCTCGCCGACGCGATCGCGTTCAACCGCGCCAACCACGATCGCGAGATGCCGTGGTTCGGCCAGGAGCTGTTCGAGAAGGCCGAGGCCTACGGCGGCCTCGACGCCAGGGAGTACCTCGACGCCGTCGCCGAGTGCAGGAAAGGCGCGCGCGACGACGGCCTCGATCGCGTCCTGAAAGCGCACCGGCTCGACGCCTTGATCGCGCCGACCGGCGGCCCGGCCTGGCTGATCGATCCGGTCAACGGCGATCACTCGGGCACCGGCTTCTCGTCGCCCGCGGCGGTGGCGGGATACCCGCACCTCACGGTTCCGGCCGGCTTCGTGCGCGGCCTGCCGGTCGGCGTGTCGTTCGCAGGCGCCGCGTGGAGCGAGCTGCGGCTGCTCGCGCTCGGCCAGGCTTTCGAGAGGATCACGTCGCATCGCCGCCCGCCGCGCTTCGCGAAGCGCACGACGCCGGGCTGAAGCGGCGGGCCCGCGACCGCTTGCGAGCGAGCCCCCGGATCAGTGCGGCGGGCGAGCGGCCCGACGCAGGACGACGTAGAGCCCATGGACCGGCTCACCCTGCTCTTCGCGGACCGGGGCACGCTCGAGCACCGCCACCTCGAGGCCGTGCTGCGCCGCCAGGCGCACGAGGGACGCACGCGAATGCGCGTAGCGCAGGCTCGGCAGGAGTCGAAGGTCGGCGCTGTCGTCGTCGAGCGCTTCCACGGTGAAGCCGAACACGCCGTGCGTCATGGCGCGCTCGAGCAGCGCGAAGACGCGCGTCAGGTCGCCGACGTAGATGAAGACGTCGGCGGCGACGACGAGGTCGAAGCGTTCCTCGTTGGCCGCGAGGAACTCGACGATGTCGGCGTGGACGAGGCGGTCGTAGACGGCGAGCGCGCGCGCGCGGTTGAGCATGCGAGACGACAGGTCGACCCCGGTCAGCCGCGCGGTCAGCGGCCGGACGATCGGGCCGCACAGGCCCGTGCCGCAGCCGAGGTCGAGGGCCGACTCGAAGCGCGTCGACGCACCGGCGGCGGCGAGGAGCCGCTCGACCAGCCGTCGATGCGCCTGATAGTGCAGCTGGCCGACGACGTGGCTCTCGAAGTCGTCGGCATAGCCGTCGAACAGGCCGGCGACGTAGGCGCGCGGCGGCGCTGTGGGCGCCGTCGCGCCGGCCTCGACCGACGCGAGGTAGAAGGCGTCGAGCGGTTCGTCCGTGTCCTCGCCGCCGTGGCGAAGTGCCTCGCGAAAGGCGTGCGCCGCCGCGACGAGCTCTCCTGCTTCGCGCAGCACCGTGCCGCATCCGCTCCACGCCGCCGCGTGGCGGGGCTCGATCACGAGCAGGCGACGGAACGTGGCGAGCGCGTCGTGCGGGCGGCCGAGCTGCGCGAGCGCCGTCGCGCGGTGGAGCAGCGCGTCGACGCTGTCGCGCTCTGCCGCGAGCGCGCCGTCGGCGCTCTGCAGCGCGTCGCCCGGCCGGTTCAGTCGCAACTGGACGGCGGCGAGGTTGATGAGGGTCGAGGCGCGGCCCGGCACGCACTCGAGCGACTGGCGGTAGAGCCGTTCCGCTTCCGCGAACGCGCCGGCCTGCTGGCGGCCGAGCGCGGCGAAGAAGTGCGCCTTGGCCTGCTCGAAGCGGTCGTCCAAGGCAGCCCTAGGCGAGCGCCGTCCGGTAGAGGGCCAGCAGCTTGCCCCAGGCGCGCTCGGCGTCGTCGGGGCTGTAGATCGGCGCGCCCGCCTCGGTCGGCATGTCGGGGACGCACCAGCCGTGGCGCGCCGGATAGACCTCGATCTCGGCCGGCACCCGGGCGGCGACGAACGCGGCGCGAAGCTTGTCCTTCGCCTCGGGCTGGCGCTGGTCGTCGTTCGCGGCGACGGCGACGTAGGTGCGGGCGCGGATGCGCGGCGCGAGCAGGTGCGGGCTGTCGGGCCGGTCGGTGACGAGCCCGCCGCCGTGGAAGGAGGCGGCTGCGCCGATCCGGTCGGGCACGGCGGCCGCGCTGCGCAGGACGAGCGCGCCGCCCATGCAGTAGCCCTGCGCGCCGATCTTGCGCGAACGGTCGACCTGCGGCTGGGCATCGAGGAAGGCGACGAAGACGGCGGCATCCTTCTCGGCGGCGCCCGGCGCGCCGATCGAGCCCATCAGCGGGCCGAGCTTCGCGCGCGTCGCGGCGTCGCCGAAGTCGATGTGGGCCGCCGTCTCGAAGAGCGGCGCCTTGGCGATGCGATAGAAGGGGTTCGGCACCAGCACCGCGAATCCCTCGCCCGCGAGCCGACGGCCCATCTCGCGCATGGCCGGACGCAGGCCCGCGGCATCCGGCCAGATCAGCACGCCGGGATGGGCGCCGCTCGCCGGGTGGATGAACGCGGCGTCGCAGGTGCCGTCCGGCGTTTCGACGGCGATGTCGGTCTCGACCACGGCCATCGTCGCGGCGATCGATGGAGACGACGCCGCGAAGGTGGTGCCGAGCGACAACGCGACGAAGGCTCGTCGCGACAAGTCACTGCGCCCTGCGTCGACCGGCGTGGGCGCGTCGTGGTTTTCGTTCATGGTCGCTCGCTCGCGCCTGTGATGAACAGGCGTCGATGATGCGGCAGGTCGCACGGGCCCGGCCGTCTCCGATTTCCGCGGATCGGAACGAGGCGTTGTCCTACGGCGCGGAAGGCGAAATTTCCCGAAGCTCGCAGTGCGTGGCAAGCGGCGTTCCCGCCAAGGCTGTTCATTGCTTCCGCAAAGCTGCGTTTACCGAGCGACGACGCTGCCACGACCTCGCTCCCTGACCATAATCTTTTCGGGCCTGCAGGGGCCCTTTTTGTCGCACCGAACCGCATCAGGAGACGTGAATGAAAGTCGTCGACGATCCCAGTGTCAGCGGCCGCAACGAAGAGATGAATTCGCTGCTCGTGGCGTTGAGCGGGCTCCTCAAGGGCGACGCGAGCGTTCGATTGCCGTTGCACTGGTCGGGGGTCTCGGGCAAGGTCGCCGATGCCTTCAATGCGGTCGTCCAGCAGAACGCCGACATGGCCGACGAGCTGATCCGGTTGCGCCAGGTCGTCGGCAAGGAAGGCAAGCTCAAGCAGCGTGCGTCGCTGCAGGGAGCGCGCGGCTTCTGGGGCGAATCGGTCGAGTGCATCAACTCGCTGATCGACGATCTGGTTCACCCGACCAGCGAGGTCGCGCGCGTGATCGGCGCGGTCGCGCAGGGCGATCTGTCGAAGAGCATGGCGCTCGAGGTCGAGGGGCGCGAACTCGAAGGCGAGTTCCTGCGCACCGCCAAGACGATCAACAAGATGGTGGAGCAGCTGGGCAACTTCTCGGCCGAGGTGACGCGCGTGGCGCGCGAGGTCGGCACCGAGGGCAAGCTCGGCGGCCAGGCGAAGGTGAAGGGCGTCGCCGGCACGTGGAAGGACCTCACCGACTCGGTGAACTCGATGGCCGGCAACCTGACCGACCAGGTCCGCAACATCGCCGACGTGACGACCGCGGTCGCCAAGGGCGACCTCTCGAAGAAGATCGACGTCGACGTCAAGGGCGAGTTCCTGACGCTGAAGAACACGATCAACACGATGGTCGACCAGCTGCGCTCGTTCGCGTCCGAA
>DATIDZ010000474.1:0-6989 GCA_035456045.1 Caldimonas sp. | reverse complement strand
AGGCGGCATGACGCCGCACGGCGGGCGCGAGGCGCCGGCCGATCACCGTTGATCGACAGGAGAGTTTTCATGAGCACCGACACCGTCATCGTCGCCGCCGCCCGCACCGCCGTCGGCAAATTCGGCGGATCGCTCGCCAAGGTCCCGGCACCCGAGCTGGGCGCGGCGGTCATCGCCAACCTGCTCGAGCGCGCGAAGCTGAGCGGCGACCAGGTCGGCGAGGTCATCCTCGGCCAGGTGCTGACCGCGGCGTCGGGGCAGAACCCGGCCCGGCAGTCGGTCGTCAAGAGCGGCCTGCCGCAGAGCGTCCCGGCGATGACGATCAATGCGGTATGCGGCTCGGGCCTCAAGGCCGTGATGCTCGCCGCCCAGGCGATCCGCGACGGCGACTACGAGATCGGCATCGCCGGCGGCCAGGAGAGCATGAGCCTCGCACCGCACGCGCTGCCCGCGTCGCGCGAGGGCCAGCGCATGGGCGACTGGAAGCTCGTCGACACGATGATCACCGACGGCCTCTGGGACGTCTACAACAAATACCACATGGGAACGACGGCCGAGAACGTCGCCAAGAAGTACGACGTCAGCCGCGAGAAGCAGGACGCGCTCGCGCTCGCGTCGCAGCAGAAGGCCGCTGCCGCGCAGGAAGGCGGCCGCTTCAAGGACGAGATCGTGCCGTTCTCGATTCCGCAGAAGAAGGGCGACCCCATCGTCTTCGCAACCGACGAGTTCATCAATCGCAAGACCAGCGCCGAGGCGCTCGCCGGCCTCAGGCCCGCATTCGACAAGGCCGGCACGGTGACGGCGGGCAATGCGTCGGGGCTCAACGACGGCGCGGCGGCGGTCGTCGTGATGACGGCGCAACGCGCGCAGCAGCTCGGCCTCACGCCGCTGGCGCGGATCGCCAGCTACGCGACGGTCGCCCTCGACCCGGCGATCATGGGAATGGGCCCCGTGCCGGCGTCGCGCAAGGCGCTCGAGCGCGCCGGCTGGAAGCCCCAGGACCTCGACCTGCTCGAGATCAACGAGGCGTTCGCCGCGCAGGCGTGCGCCGTCAACAACGAGATGGGCTGGGACACGAGCAAGGTCAACGTCAACGGCGGCGCGATCGCGATCGGGCACCCGATCGGTGCGTCGGGATGCCGCATCCTGGTGACCCTGCTGCACGAGATGGGCAAGCGCAACGCCAAGAAGGGCATCGCGAGCCTGTGCATCGGCGGTGGCATGGGGGTTGCAATGTGCGTGGAGCGATGAGCGCACCAGGACGATGACCGACCGCAAGAAGATCGCCTATGTCACCGGCGGCATGGGCGGCATCGGCACGTCGCTGTGCCAGCGCCTCCATCACGACGGCTTCACCGTGATCGCCGGCTGCGGGCCGAGCCGCGATCACGCCAAGTGGCTCGGCGAGCAGGCCGCGCTCGGCTACACCTTCCACGCGTCGGTCGGCAACGTCGGCGACTGGGACTCGACCGTCGCCGCGTTCGGCAAGGTGCGCGCGGAGCACGGCCCGGTCGACGTGCTGGTCAACAACGCCGGCATCACGCGCGACGGCATGTTCCGCAAGATGACGCGCGCCGACTGGGACGCCGTCATCGAGACCAACCTGACGAGCCTGTTCAACGTCACCAAGCAGGTCATCGAGGACATGGTCGAGCACGGCTGGGGACGGATCATCAACATCTCGTCGGTCAACGGCGAGAAGGGCCAGTTCGGCCAGACGAACTACTCGGCGGCCAAGGCGGGCATGCACGGCTTCACGATGGCGCTGGCGCAGGACGTGGCGAGCAAGGGCGTCACCGTCAACACCGTCAGCCCCGGCTACATCGCGACCGACATGGTGAAGGCGATCCGTCAGGAGGTGCTCGACAAGATCGTCGCCAACATCCCGGTCAAGCGACTCGGCACGCCGCAGGACATCGCTTCGATCGTGTCGTGGGTGGCATCGGACGAGTCGGGGTTCGCGACCGGTGCCGACTTTTCCGTCAACGGCGGCCTGCACATGGGCTGAAGCGGCGTCGCCGCGCCTCCAGCACGGGCACGGTGACTGCTACGTGCGCCGAAGCGAGTGGCATCCCTTCGACCGCAGCGGCCGGCGAAGCGTCATCCACCCCCATTTCCACCGACCCGCATGAGGCAACGACCATGAACGAGCAAGCGCTCCCGAACCGCGAGGGACAACGCGTCCCCGACGTCAACTTCCGCATTCGCCGCAACGGCGAATGGGCGACGGTGACGACCGACGACCTCTTCGCCGGCAAGAACGTCATCGTCTTCTCGCTGCCCGGCGCGTTCACGCCGACGTGCTCGTCGACGCACCTGCCGCGCTACAACGAGCTGGCGCCGGTGTTCAGGCAGCACGGCATCGACACCATCGTCTGCGTCTCCGTCAACGACCCGTTCGTGATGGAGGAGTGGGGCAAGGACCAGGAGGCGGAGAACGTGCTGCTGCTGCCCGACGGCAACGGTGCGTTCACGGACGCGATGGGCCTCCTCGTCGACAAGAGCGACCTGAACTTCGGCAAGCGCTCGTGGCGCTACTCGATGCTCGTGCGCGACAAAAAGATAGAGAAGATGTTCCTCGAGCCGCAGAAGCCCGGCGATCCGTTCGAGGTCTCCGATGCCGACACCATGCTGCGCTACCTCGCGCCCGACGCGAAGGTGCCCGAGCCCGTCGCGATCCTGACGCGCGAGGGATGCTCGTTCTGCGCGCAGGCCAAGAAGATGCTGAGCGAGGCCGGGTACGACTACGCCGAGATCCCGCTGCCGCACACGATCCGCAGCAAGGCGCTCGGCGCCATCGCGAAGGCGCAGACGGTGCCGCAGGTGTTCGTCGGCGGGCGATTGATCGGCGGGTCCGAAGAGCTCGCCCGGTTCCTGCAGCAGCAGGGGCGCCGCAATCCCGCGAACGCGGGATAGCAGTCGAGCGGTCGCGGTTGGCGTGCAGAACGGCACGCCACTGCGACCTGACGTTACCCATGGATGCGATTACCCCGTGCTCACGGGGGACCGACCAGTGCGCGCCTTTCGGATACTGCGTCCACTCGCTGCCGAACCGGCGCAGCGGAACATCAAAGGTCATCGCATGAAGCTTCGCACTCGCCTCTTATCCACCGCTGCTGCCATCGCGCTCAGCGCGGTCACGCTCCCGGCCGCTGCCGTCGACTACTTCTTCGGCGCCACCGACGTCGGCGGGTTCGGAGCGCCCACCTACGGCAAGGTCTCGTTGACCGAAGTGGGAACGAGCGTGCTGTTCAACGTGCAGTTGGATCCGGAGTTCAACTTCGTCACCACCGGGGGCCACTTCGTCTTCTCGTTCAACGGCACCGGCGTGGCGCTGGCCGATATCGGCACCGTCACCGACGCCGGGCCGCAGACTTTCAGCGTGACCAGCACCAACGTGAAGAACCCGCCTTTCGGGACCTTCAATTTCGGCATCGAGTGCGCCACGGTGTGCAAGAACGGAGGTCCGTCGGGCTACAACGATCCGCTGACGTTCACCGTCGCGGATTCGAAGATCAGCGACTTCCTCGTCCTGAGCACCGCTGCCGGCAACCTTGGCCCGGCTTACTTCGCGGCCGACGTCATCTGGATCGCGGACGACCGGAACAACGGCGCCACCGGTGCCATCGGCGTGGTGACGACGCCGGTCCCCGAGCCCGAGACCTACGCGCTCTTCCTCGCCGGACTCGGCGCGATGGGCTTCGTGGCCAAGCGCCGTCGCAAGACCGCCTAATCCGCGTCCCTTTCGCACAACGGCCTCGGAGCGATCCGAGGCCGTTGTCGTTTCAGGGCGTGATCGCGTCGCCGAGGACGACGCCTTCGCGCCGCGGGTCGGCGCCGCCGGCCAGCACGGTCGAGCCGTTGCCCGGCACGCGCACGATCGTCGAGGTGCCGCTCGACTGGGCGCTCACCGAGACGGTGTGCCCCATCGCGCGCAGCCCGGTGACGAGCGGATCGCTGGCGCCGTTGGCCGTCGCGTTGATGTTCGGATGCTCGCCGCCGACGTTCGTCGTCGGGCTGTTGGCGGCGCCGAAGTCGACCATCGAGGTGGCCTGCTGCGCGTTGAGGCCCCAGTCGAGGACGCCGACCAGCGTCTTCACGACGTACTGGATGATCGTGCTGCCGCCGGGCGACCCGGTGCCCATGGAGAAGTCGCCGCGCGTGCCGTCGGGCGCCTTCGCGAAGACGAGCGTCGGCGCCATCGAGCTGCGCGGCCGCTTGCCCGCGGCCACCGCGTTGGCGATAGCCGCGCCGGTGTTGTCGGTGGGGGTCGACGAGAAGTCGGTCAGCTGGTTGTTGAGGATGAAGCCGTTGGTCATGTGGAACGAGCCGAACGAGCTCTCGACCGTCGTCGTCATGGCGAGCGCGTTGCCATCCTTGTCGACGATCGTCATGTGGGTCGTGCCGTTCTCGACCGTGCTCGACGCTCCGCCCACCGGACCGAGGTTGCCGGCGACGGCGGTCCCCATGCTGGTCGTGAAGCTGATGTTCCCGGCGCGGCTGCGCAGGTAGGCCTTGTCGAGCATCTTGTCCCACGACCCGCCGGGCAGGGCAACGAAGTCGGTGTCGGCGACGTACTTGTCGCGGTCGGCGTAGGCCAGCCGCTCGGCCTCGCTGACGAGGTGGACGCCGAAGACGGCGGGCTTGCCGCCCTCGAGATCGAGCGAGGTCGGCGGGTAGAGCGACAGGTTGAAGTTCTCGAGGATGCCGAGCGTCTGCGCGACGGCGATGCCGCCCGACGACGGCGGCCCCATGCCGCAGACCCAGTAGGCACGGTACGTCGTGCACACCGCATCGCGGCGCTTGGCCTGGTACGCGGCCAGGTCGGCGAGCGTCGTGCGACCCGGCGTGATCGCGGCGCCGGTCGACGCGTTGGTCGTCGCGCCGATCTTGGCGACGATCGCTTGGGCGATCGGCCCGGTGTAGAGCGCGTTCGCGCCGCCGTCGGCGATCGCCGTCAGCGTCGTCGCGTACGCCGGGATCTTCAGCGTCGTGCCGAGCGCCTTGGAGGTCAGGTCGGCGTTGAAGTAGGTCGCGGTGGCCTCCGGGTCGGCCAGCAGGTTGGTGCGCGAGCCCTCGATCGCCGCCGCCATGCGGCCGCCGATCGCGAAGCCGTTGTTCGCGAGGTCGATCCCCGCCTTGAACAGGTCTTTCCACGGCGTGCGGCCGTGCTGCTGGTGCGCCAGCTCGAGCATGCGCACGGCGCCCGGCGTGCCAATCGAGCGGCCGCTGGCGCGCGCATTGGGCTTCGGCGTCGTCTGGTCGGTGGCGTCGTCGATCCAGCGCAGGTAGTTCGGTGTCGCCGCGGCGGGCGCCGTCTCGCGACCGTCGTAGCTGTCGACGACCTTCGTCTTGGCGTCGTAGTGCAGCATGAAGGCGCCGCCGCCGAGGCCGCTCGACTGCGGCTCGACCAGGCCGAGCACGGCCTGCACCGCGACCGCCGCGTCGACCGCGGTGCCGCCCGCCTTGAGGACGTCGCAGCCCGCCTTGCTCGCGTACGGGTTCGCCGTCACCACCATGTAGGTCCTGGTGGTGACGACCTTCTTGCCGACCTTGTAGCCAGACGCCGCCTCCGGCGCCGCCGGGTCTCCCGGCAGGCCGGAGCCGACCACCACGGAGCCGGCGTCGGTGATCGCCTGGCACTCCTGCGCGGAGGTGTCGACGGCCGGCGTGTCGTCGCCGCCGCCGCAGCTGGCGAGCAACAGCAGCGGCCCGACGAGGGCGACGACGGGCAGCGGGAAGGACGGCTTGCGCATGGGCTCTCCTGGAGGATGCCCAGGCGCCGGCAAACGGCGCTCCCCCGACGTCGCGCTAAGGGGAAATCCCCAGACCGTCGATCGCCGCTCGCGCGGCCGCGCGCAGCGAGGCGTCGCTGCCGTCCCAGTGCAGCGTCGCGGCCGGCGCGCCGACGCCGGCGAAGTTGCGTCGCATCGACTCGAGGTAGATCGGGTCGTAGTGCGCGACGAGCAGGTCGCGCACGACCTCGGCGGTGCGCCCGGCGCGCGCAGCGGCCTGCCAGGCATCGACCACGGCGTTGCCGCGCAGCGCGCGCAGCGCATCGAGGCGATCGCAGAACGACTCGACGTCGGCGACGAAGAAGTCGTAGTCCGCCATCAGGAGCGCGACCCGCGCCTCGAGCGCCAGCTCGACCCACAGGCAAGGCGAAGCACGCATGCGCTGGATGAGCGCCTCGGGGACGCGCAGGTCGCCGATCTTCTTGCTCTCGCTCTCGACGAACACCGGCCGCGCCGGGTCGAGTCGGCGCATCGCGTCCCACACGCGCGTGTCGAACGCCTTCTGCGACGGCTGCACGCTGCCCGGGACGAGCCCGAGGACGGAGCCGCGGTGGTTGGCGAGTCGTTCGAGGTCGAGGACCTGCGCTCCCTCGGCGACGAGCGCGTCGAGCAGGCGGCTCTTGCCCGATCCGGTGGGCCCGCAGATCACACGCCACGACAGTCGCTCCGGCATCGTCTCGAGCGCGTCGACGACGGCGCGACGGAAGTCGCGATAACCGCCTTCGAGCACGTGCACTCGAAAGCCGATCTGCTCGAGCACCGCGGCGAGCGCGCCGCTGCGCTTGCCGCCGCGCCAGCAGTAGACGAGCGGCGTCCACTCGCGCGGCTTGTCGAGCACGTGGCGCTCGACGTGCGCGGCGACGTTGCGCGCCACCAGCGCCGCACCGCGCTTCTTCGCCTCGAACGCCGAGACCTGCTTGTACTCGGTGCCGATCGCCTCGCGCTCGGCGTCGTCGAGCGACGGCCAGTTGACGGCGCCCGGGAGCCGGTCCTCGGCGAACTCGGCCGGCGAGCGCGCGTCGATGAGGGTGTCGAACCGGTCGAGGTCGGCAATCGCCTCGGCTGCGCTGACGCGGATCAGCGCCACGTCATGCCGCGATGGCGTCGAGCATCTCGGTCTCGATCTGCAGCTGCATCTTGTTCTGCTGCAGCGCCGGGCCGTCGATCAGGAAGGTGTCCTCGACGCGCTCGCCG
>DATIDZ010000473.1:0-15568 GCA_035456045.1 Caldimonas sp. | reverse complement strand
CGGTCGAGGCGAACGCGCGCGTCGAGCGCAATCACGCCATCGTGATCGGCGAGCAGCGGATTGATGTCGAGCTCGACCAGCTCGGGCAGGTCGGCGAGCATCTGCGAGAGCGCGATCAGCGCGTCGCAGACCGCGTCGAGGCGCGCCGGCGGATGGTCGCGGAATCCGGCGAGGAGCCGCGAGATGCGGGTGCGCGACACCAGCTCGCGGGCGAGCACGCGATTGAGCGGCGGCAGCGCGATGGCGCGGTCGGCGACGACTTCGACGGCGGTGCCGCCCTGGCCGAACAGCAGCACCGGCCCGAACAGCGGATCGACGCTGGCGCCGACGATGAGCTCCTGCGCGAGCGGCCGGCGCACCATCTGCTGCACCGTGAAGCCGGTCAGCCGCGCCTGCGGGCGCGCCGCGCGGACCGCCGTCAGCATGTGCGCGACGGCGGCGCGAGCCGATGCCTCGTCGCGCAGGTCGAGCGCGACGCCGCCGACGTTGGACTTGTGGCTGATGTCGGGCGACAGGATCTTCACGACGACCGGATAGCCGATCTCCGCCGCCGCGCGCGCGACGTCGGCGCCCGACGGCCCGACCTCGACCGTCGCGACCACGGGGATCGCGTAGGCGCGCAGCAGCTCCTTGGCCTCGCGCTCGTCGAGCATGTCGCGGCCGTCGGCAAGCACGCGCTCGACCGTGGCGCGGGCGCCGGCCAGGTCCGGCGGCCCGTTCTCGCGCGCGGTCGGCGCCTCCAGGAGCAGCGCCTGGTTGCGCCGGTAGGTGGACAGCATCGCGAACGCGCGAACCGCTTCTTCGGGCGTCGCGTAGTCGGCCGCGCCGGCCTCGACGAAGACGCCGCGCGCTTCGGCCACCGCCCGATCGCCGAGCCAGCACGCCATCACGCGGCCGCGGGCGGCGCGAACGAGCGGCGCGCACGCGCGGGCGATCTCGTCGCTGCGAACGATCGCGGTCGGCGCGTGCAGGAACAGGATCGCTCCGGCGTCGTGGTCGGCGAGCACCGTCTGCAGCGTCTCGGTGTAGCGGCCGACCGGCGCGTCGCCGATGATGTCGATCGGGTTGGCGTGCGACCAGGTCGGCGGCAGGCTCGCGTCGAGCGCGCGCCGCGTCGCCGCGCCGAGCTCGGCGAGCGGCACGCCCGCCAGCGCGGCTGCGTCGGCGGCCATGACCCCCGCGCCGCCGCCGTTGGTCATCAGCGTGAGCGCCTCGTCGCGATTGCCGGCGAAGCGCGCCAGCGTCTCGGCCGCCATGAAGAGATCCTGGAGCGTGTCGACGCGCAGCATGCCGGCGCGCCGGATGGCGGCGTCGAAGACGATGTCGGAGCCGGCGAGGGCGCCGGTGTGCGATGCCGCCGCCTTGACGCCGTTGCCGGCCCGGCCCGCCTTGACGACGATGACCGGCTTGTTGCGCGCCGCCGCCCGCGCCGCCGACATGAACTTGCGCGGCGCCTCGATCGATTCGATGTAGAGCAGGATCGAGCGGGTCTCGGCATCGCTCGCGAGGTGGTCGAGCAGGTCGCCGAAGTCGACGTCGGCGCGTTCGCCGAGCGAGATCACGGTCGAGAAGCCCACCTGGCGCGATTGCGCCCAATCGAGCACCGCCGTCACCAGCGCGCCGGACTGCGAGACGAAGGCCATGTCGCCGGCGCGCGCGTCGGTGTGCGCGAACGTGGCGTTCAAGCCGAGCCGCGGCGTCAGCAGGCCGATGCAGTTCGGGCCGAGGATGCGCAGCAGGCGAGGGCGCGCGGCCTCGAGCATCGCCTCCTTGGTCGCGGCGTCGAGGCCGGCGCTCATGACGATCGCCGCACGCGTGCCGAGGCGCCCGAAGGCGTCGATCAACGCCGGCACGGTCGCCGGCGGCGTGCAGATGACGGCGAGATCCGGCGCCTGCGGCAGGTCTTCGGGACGGGCGTGGCACGCCACGCCGTCGAGCGCCGCGTGCTTGGGATTGACGGGGTAGATCGGCCCGGCGAATCGGCTCGCGCGCAGATTGCGCCAGACCGTGGCACCGACGCTGCCGGGACGCGCGGAGGCACCGACCAGGGCGATCGACTGCGGCTCGAGGAGACGGTCGAGGTGGCGAACGCTCATCGTCGCGGAGAAGAGATCCTCGCGGCGTCAGCCCGCCATCGCGCTGGAGCCTGTGGCGGCCGCGGCGGAAGGCGGCCTGGCGGCCGAGCCGGCCGCCGCGTCGTCCGCCGATCGGACCAGGAGCACCGGCACGGGCGCCATGCGCAGCACCTGCTCGGCGTCGCTGCCGAGCATGAGGCGGCCGACGCCGCGGCGGCCGTGCGTGCCGAGGACGATGAGGTCCGCGGGCCAGGCGGTCGCCTGCTCGACGATGATGTCCGAGGTGCGGCGTGCGAAGCACTCGGCGCACACGGTGTCGACCGGAATCCCCGCGGCGGCGACGCGTTCGCGCGCCGCGACGAGGATGCGCTCGCTCTGCTCGCGCAATTGCGGCAGGACGGTCTTCAGGTAGGTGGCACCCGTCTCGAAGCCGGTGAGGAAGACGAGCTCGTCGAGGACGTGGAGGAGCCGGATGCTGCCGCCGCTCATGCGGGCGATGGCGATGGCCTCCGTGAGCCCTCGCTCGGACGTGGCGCTGCCGTCGATCGGAACCAGGATTCGCAGATACACGGTGTTTCCTCGGAGTGGAGGGGTCAGCCGAGTGTCGCGCCGCTCGCGTCGCGCCGGTTGATCCACGTCATTCGGGCCGAGACGTCGGCGGCCGACACTCGAGGTCACCGCCGCCGTGATGTCGACACCCGCTGCACACGATCCAGGGCGTGCCGGCACCGTGGATTTTTCCCTGTGCGACGCCGACGAGGCGGCGCGCATGCTCGTCGCCGATCCGCGCGCAGGCCTGACCGCCGCCGAAGCGTCGAAGCGGCTCGCCGAGGACGGCGCGAACGAGTTGCGCGCCGCGCCGGCCCGACCGCTCTGGCGCCGCGTCGTCGCGCAGTTCGAGGATCCGATCGTCTACCTGCTGCTCGTCGCGGCGGTCGTCGCGCTCGCTGCCTGGATCGTCGAGGGCAGCGTCGGCTGGCCGGTCGACGCGCTCGTCATCGCGCTCGTCGTGCTGGTCAACGGCGCGATCGGCTATGCGCAGGAGGCGCGCGCCGAGAGCGCCGTCGCCGCGCTCGCCCGCATGACGGCAGCGACCTCCGCCGTGCTGCGCGACGGCAAGGAGCGACGCGTGCCGAGCGCCGATCTCGTCCGGGGCGACATCCTCGTCCTCGGCGAAGGCGACTCCGTGGGTGCCGATGCGCGGCTGCTGTCGGCCAACGCGCTGCGCGTCCAGGAAGCGTCGCTGACGGGTGAAAGCGAGGCCGTGCGCAAGGACCCGGCTCGCCTCGCCGGCCCGATCGCGCTCGGCGACCGGCGCAACATGGTGTTCAAGGGAACGGCCGTGGTGCAGGGCACCGGGCGCGCCGTCGTCACCGCGACCGGCATGCGCACCGAGGTCGGCGCCATCGCCGGCCTGCTGGAAGCGACCGTCGAAGAACGGACGCCGTTGCAGAAGGAGATCTCGATCATCGGCCGGATGCTCGGCGCTGCCGTCGCCGTCATCGCGGTCGTCGTCGTCGCGACCATTCTGCTGGTCGCGCCGATCCGCACGGCCGGCGACGTCGTCACGGTGCTGCTGCTCGGCGTCTCGCTCGCCGTCGCCGCCGTTCCGGAAGGGCTGCCGGCGGTGCTTTCCGTCGTCCTCGCCATCGGCGTGCAGCGCATGTCGCGCCGCCACGCGGTCGTGAAGCGGCTGTCGGCGGTCGAAGCGCTCGGCTCGGCGACGGTGATCTGCTCCGACAAGACCGGCACGCTGACGCGTTCCGAGATGACCATCCAGCGCGTCGCGACGGCGTCGGGCGCGAGCGATGTCAGCGGCGTCGGCTACGTGCCGGAAGGCCGGGTCGAGCACGCGGGACGGGCCCTCGAGGCCGGCCCGGTGCATGCCGAGCATCTCGTCGTGCTCGGCGGCGGCAGCCTGGCGAGCAACGCCGACTTGCGCCGCAACGAGCGCGGCGAGTGGGAGATCCATGGCGACCCGACCGAGGCCGCCTTTCTCGTCGCGGAGCACAAGCTGGGCACCGCGGAGCGTCGTCGCCGCCGCTTCGAGCGCATCGCCGAGGTGCCGTTCAGCGCCGACCGCAAGATGATGTCGCTGATCGCCCGCGACGGCGAGGCCGGCGGCGCGCTGGTCCTGGTCAGCAAGGGCGCGCCCGACGTGCTGATGCAGCGCTGCCACCGCGTTCGCGTCGGCATGGACGTGCTGCCCTTCGACGCCCCGCGGCGCGCGCGGGCGCGCGCGGACGTCGATTCGCTCTCGGACGCCGCGCTGCGCACGCTCGCCGTCGCCTACCGCCCGCTCGACGCCGACGAGGACGTGGGGGGCGCCGAGGCGCTCGAGCGCGACCTGATCTACGTCGGCACCGTCGGCATCATCGACCCGCCGCGCGAGGAAGCGGCGATCGCGGTGCGCGAGGCGCGTCGCGCGGGGATCCGCGTCATCATGATCACCGGCGACCATCCGCGCACCGCCGCGCGCATCGCCGCCGACGTCGGCATCGTCGCGCCCGGCGCAGCGGCGCGCACGGGCGCCGACCTCGACCGGCTCGACGCCGCCGGGTTGCGCGCGGCGGTGCGCGAGACGTCTGTCTTCGCGCGCGTGGCGCCCGCGCACAAGCTGCGCATCGTCGAGGCGCTGCAGGCCGAGGGCAACGTCGTGGCGATGACCGGCGACGGCGTCAACGACGCGCCGGCGCTGAAGGCCGCCGACATCGGCATCGCCATGGGCGTCACGGGCACCGAGGTGACCAAGGAAGCAGCCAGGATGATCCTCGCCGACGACAACTTCGCGACCATCGTCGCCGCGGTCCGCGAAGGTCGCACGATCTTCGACAACATCCGCAAGTTCCTGCGGTACCTGCTGTCGTCGAACATGGGCGAAGTGCTCACCGTCTTCCTCGGCGTCGTCGGCGCGCGGGTCATCGGCCTCGAGGGCACGGCGGGCGCCGGCGTGCTGGTCCTGCCGCTGCTCGCGACGCAGGTGCTGTGGATCAACCTCATCACCGATTCGGCGCCGGCGCTGGCGATGGGCGTCGACCCGCAGACCGACGACGTCATGGCGCGGCCGCCGCGCGCTCGCTCGCAGCGGGCGATCGATGCGCGGATGTGGCGAGGCGTCGTCGAGATCGGCGTCGTGATGGCCCTCGTCACCCTCCTGACGCTCGACCTCTATCTTCCCGGCGGCCTCATCGAGGGGACGAAGAGTCTCGAGAACGCGCGCACCGCCGCCTTCACGGTGCTGGTGCTGGCGCAGCTCTTCAACTGCTTCAACGCGCGGTCGGAGACGACGAGCGCGTTCCATCGGCTGTTCGTCAACGGCTGGCTGTGGGGGGCGGTCGTCATGTCGCTGCTGCTGCAGGTGGCGGTCGTCCACGTGCCGGTGCTCAACACGGCGTTCGGCACCGTGCCGCTGAGCGTCGACCAGTGGGCGGTGTGCGTGGCGATGGCGAGCCTGGTGCTCGCCGCCGGCGAGTTGCGCAAGCTGGCGCTGCGCCGTGCCGGCTAGGACGGAGCCGTGCTCGGCATGCGACTTTGTGGCAAGCTGGTCAAATGCGCAGCACCCGCTGGAACCTGCTGATCCTGCTGGCCTGCCTGTGCGCGGGCGCAGGCGTTCTCACTGGATGCGCCGCGAGTACCGACGGCTCGAACGCCGTGTCAGGAGTTCGCTGCAACGACACCGGCAGCACCGTCGAGCGGCACGCCTGTCGCTGAAGCAGCCCGGCGCCGCCCCGGGCGCGGCGCTCGGATCACCTGAACGAGCCCTCGCCCGACTTGATCTGGCCGGACTTGTTGGCGGCCTTGGCTTCCGCCTTGCGCTCCGACCGGGTCTTGGTCGATTTGACCGTCGGCTGCTGGCTCACCTTGGCGGCGCCGACGTCGCCCGCGCCGGCCATCTTGCCGGCCTTCGCATCGGCCTGCGCCTGCGCCTTGCGGTCCGCCTTGGTCATCGACGGGCCGGTGGGCGCCGCCATGGCCGGACCGCTTTGTCCGGCCGGGGTCAGCGTCCCCGCCTTGTTGGCGGCGGCGGTCTCGGCCTTGCGCTGCTCTCGCGTGATCGGAGCCGTTCCCGGCGCGGTGGCCTCGGGCGCCGCCGCCTGGGCGGCCGCGGATTGCGAAGCGGTCGCGAGCACGGCGACGGCGACGGCTGAGAAGAAGCGCTTCGAGACCATGGGGTCCTCCGATCGTGGGCAGATGTTGCGGCAGCTCAAGTCTGTCGCGCCGCTGCTCCGCCAGGCTACTACACCAAAGTCCAATGTCGCCGGCACGGGCGGCTCGCTAAGGTGATTCGGCCTGGTCGATCTCGAGGCAGACAGCGATGGTGCATTCGAACACATCCCGGCGGCATTCGCGCTTGGCGTGCCTTGCCGTCCTCAGCCTCGCGCTCGCGACGCACGCGGGGGCGAGCCTGCCGACCAGCGCCGCGCGCGAGGGCGCCCCGGCGGCGACGCCGGTCTCGCTGGCGCAAGCGGGCACCTGCAAGCCCGGGTTCGTCGAGGAGCTGCTCAACGGATGGCTCGATTCGACCAGGACCTCGGACTTCGAGTCCGACTACGCGGCGATGGCATTCGCGGAGCTGGTCGACTTCGTGAACCTGCTGCGCGACATCGCGCAGGACTTCTGCGTCTAGCGCCCGTTCACGCCCTACTTGCCGCTGCGCACCCGCTGGACCAGCTGGTCGACGACCGCCAGGGCCCGTTCCGCCGAGCCGGCCTGGCTCGGCGACGTCATCCAGCGGCCGTGCACGATGAGGGCCGGCACGCTGTCGATCTTGAAGTCCGCCATCAGCTTCTTGGCGCGGGCGACCGAGGTGTTGACCGAGAACGACTTGAACGCCGCCAGGAACTTGGCCGCGTCGCCACCGTTGGCGCCGACGAAGGCGGCGAGGTCCTCGCCCTTCTCGAGGTGCTTCCTCTCGATGTGGATGCCGCGAAAGATCTTCAGCTGCATCGCCTGCACCGCGCCGATCGTCTCGAGCGCGTAGTAGGTGCGCATGAAGTTGTCGGCGTTCATCAGGAAGGCAACGGGCACGCGGCGCAGGACGACCTCGGCCGGCAGCTGCTTTTCCCAGGCCTCGAGCGTCGGCTCGAAGGCGCTGCAATGGGGGCAGGCGTACGAGAAGAACTCGAGCACCTCGACCTTGCCGGCCGGAACGCCGGGCGGCTGCGGCGTCTCGACGCGGGTGAAGTCCTTGCCCTCGACGGGCGTCGCCTGCGCGAACGCCGGCCGACCCGCGGCGAGCGCCGACGCGGCGGCGGCGGAAAGAAGGGTGGCGGAAAAGCGGCGACGGTTCATGTTCGTGTTCATGGTGAAGGCAACGGTTGAAGGCGGAGTTGCGCCGACACGGCAAGTTCCGCATCCCGGCCCGGCGGACGGCCGGCGCCGATGAGCGGCAGCGTCGTCAACGCGGCTGCACCTTGATGCGGATCGCGGCGACCGGCTGGCCGACGTCGCGCAGTCGCTGCTCGAGGTGCGGCACGAGCTGGCGCAGCTTGGCGGCGATGGCGGCATTGGCGCAGAGAAGCGACCAGCCCTCGTCGTCGACCGGCCCGGCGCTCACTCCGCCGGCCAGGCCGGCGGGGACGAACGGCGAGACCGCCGCGAACAGCGCGTTCGAGAGGCGCAGCCGCTCGGAGAGGCGGCCGAGCGGGGCGCTGGCACGCAATGCGTCGGCGATGGGCACCGCGACGGCAGGTGCAATGGGCTTGGGCGGCACGGGCAAAGTCTAGCCGCCAGGCCCGGCTGGTAAAATTTCCGGTTCTTTCGCGCCGAGCGGCCAGCGCCTTCGCCTTGCATTCATGCCGGCCGGCCGCAATTCCACCGGGCCACCGCGGGCCTGGCCGGCGCCACGGCACTCCGAGGCGGCCCGACTTCCGCCTCTTCCACCTGCTTCCACACGATGTTGCCCAAGCTTCTCACTTCGATCTTCGGCAGCCGCAACGACCGGCTGCTCAAGCAATACCGGCAGGTCGTGCAGAAGGTCAACGCGCTCGAGGCCTCGTTCGAGCAGCTGAGCGACACCGAGCTGCGCGCCAAGACCGAGGAGTTCCGCGGCCGCGTCGCTGCGGGCGAGACGCTCGACGCGCTCCTGCCCGAGGCCTTCGCCGCCGTCCGCGAGGCGAGCAAGCGGACGCTGAAGATGCGCCACTTCGACGTCCAGCTGATCGGCGGCATGGTGCTGCACGCCGGCAAGATCGCCGAAATGCGCACCGGCGAAGGCAAGACGCTGATGGCGACGCTGCCGGTCTACCTGAATTCGCTGGCCGGCAAGGGCGTCCACGTCGTCACCGTGAACGACTACCTGGCGCGGCGCGATGCCGAGTGGATGGGCCGTCTCTACGGCTTCCTGGGCCTCTCGGTCGGCGTCAACCTGCCGAACATGTCGAAGGAGGACAAGCAGGCCGCGTACGCCGCCGACGTCACCTACGGCACGAACAACGAGTTCGGCTTCGACTACCTGCGCGACAACATGGTGCAGGACACCACCGACCGGGTCGCGCGCGGGCTCTCGTACGCGATCGTCGACGAGGTCGACTCGATCCTGATCGACGAGGCGCGCACGCCGCTCATCATCAGTGGCCAGGCCGAGGATCACACCGAGATGTACGTGCGCATCAACGCCGTCGTCCCGAAGCTCAAGAAGCAGATCGGCGAGCTGGACCTGCGCACCGGCGAGGGCGTCATCGAGCCGGGCGACTTCACCGTCGACGAGAAGACGCACCAGGTCTTCCTCACCGAGGACGGCCACGAGCACGCCGAGCAGCTGCTGCGCGACGCCGGGCTGCTGGTCGAGGGCGCGAGCCTGTACGACCCGGCCAACATCACGCTCATGCACCACGTGTACGCGGCCCTGCGTGCGCGCCACCTCTACAACCGCGACCAGCACTACGTCGTCCAGCCCGGCGAGAACGGCACGCCGGAAGTGGTGATCGTCGACGAGTTCACGGGGCGCCTGATGACCGGCCGGCGCTGGAGCGACGGCCTGCACCAGGCGGTGGAGGCCAAGGAAGGCGTGCCGATCCAGAGCGAGAACCAGACGCTCGCCTCGATCACGTTCCAGAACTACTTCCGCATGTACGGCAAGCTCTCGGGCATGACCGGAACGGCCGACACCGAGGCCTACGAGTTCCAGGAGATCTACGGCCTCGAGACGGTCGTGATCCCGCCCAACCTGCCGACCATCCGCAAGGACGAGCTCGACCTCGTCTACAAGACGGCGCGCGAGAAGTTCGAGGCGGTGATCGAGGACATCCGCGACTGCCACACGCGCGGCCAGCCGGTGCTCGTCGGCACCACGTCGATCGAGAACTCCGAGCTCCTCTCGGGCCTTCTGCAGAAGGCCAAGCTGCCGCACGCGGTGCTCAACGCCAAGCAGCACGCCAAGGAGGCCGAGATCGTGGCGCAGGCGGGGCGCCCAGGGGTGATCACGATCGCGACCAACATGGCCGGCCGCGGCACCGACATCGTCCTCGGCGGCAACGTCGAGAACCAGGTCAAGATCATCGACGCCGACCCGACGATCCCGCCCGAGGAGAAGACGGCGCGGGCGAAGAAGCTCGCCGACGAGTGGCAGGGCCTGCACGACGCCGTGAAGGCGCAGGGCGGGCTTCGCATCATCGCCACCGAGCGCCATGAGAGCCGGCGCATCGACAACCAGCTGCGCGGCCGCTCGGGCCGCCAGGGCGACCCGGGCTCGTCGCGCTTCTATCTGAGCCTCGACGATTCGCTGATGCGCATCTTCGCCGGCGACCGCGTGCGCGCGATCATGGAGCGGCTGAAGATGCCCGACGGCGAGGCGATCGAGGCAGGCATCGTCACGCGCTCGATCGAGGGCGCGCAGCGCAAGGTCGAGGCGCGCAACTTCGACATCAGAAAGCAGCTGCTCGAGTACGACGACGTCGCCAACGACCAGCGCAAGGTGATCTACCAGCAGCGCAACGACATCCTCGAGGCGCCGAGCCTGATGGCGCAGATCGCCAGCCTGCGTCGCAGCACGATGGAAGACGTCGTGCGCACGTACGTGCCGGCCGAGAGCGTCGAGGAGCAGTGGGACCTGAAGTCGCTCGAGAAGGTGCTGGCCGAGGAGTGGAAGGTCGACATCTTCCTGAGCGCGCTGGTCGACAGCAGCGAGTCGGTGACCGACGAGGACATCGTCGAGCACGTGCAGAAGGCGGCCGACGAGCTGTTCGAGAGCAAGGTGGCGCGCGTCGGCATCGAGCAGTTCACGCCCTTCATGCGCATGATCCTGCTCCAGTCGATCGACCAGCACTGGCGCGAGCACCTGGCGGCGCTCGACTACCTGCGCCAGGGCATCCACCTGCGCGGCTACGCGCAGAAGAACCCGAAGCAGGAATACAAGCGCGAGGCCTTCGAGCTGTTCTCGCAGATGCTCGACATCGTCAAGATGGACGTGACGCGCATCCTGATGAGCGTTCGCGTCCAGTCGGAAGAGGAAGTGCGCGAGGCCGCGCTGGCGATCGAGGAGCGTGCCGAGCAGATCGGCAACGTGACCTACACCCACCCGAACGACGACGGCAGCGTCTCCGAGGAGCGGGGCAGCGAATCGGCGGCGGCAGAGGCGGCGATGGGGGCCGTGGCGGCGGCGATGGCGTCGTCACGCTCGGCCGTGCCGGGCGCGGTGCCCAAGGTGGGACGCAACGACCCGTGTCCTTGCGGGAGCGGGAAGAAGTACAAGCAGTGCCACGGGCGGCTGGCCTGAGCGCCCGGCGCGCTCGCGCCTCGCCTAGGACTCGCTCCCGGCAAGCGCCCGGGTCAATGTCGCCGCGAGGATCGAGGTCCGCACCGGTTTTTCGTTGAACACGAGCCCGTAGCGCTGCACGGCGTCGGCGATGTCGGCTTCGTCGACGACGCCGCTCAGCACCTGCGCCGTGAGGACGACGATCGGGCACGTCGCGTCCTGCCCTCGCAGGGATCCGATCAGCCTGACGGTGCTCTTTTCACCGACGATCCAATCGATGACGTAGGCATCGAATCGCTGTGACGCCGTCGCCGACAAGAGATCTGCGGTTCGGTAGAAGGGCCTCGCGTCGTAGCCGCTCGCCTGGAAGTGAGCGCAAATCGAGTTGGTCAGGTCCTGGTCGTCGTCGAGCACGGCGATGACCTTCTTGGCCAGGCCGACGGGTCTCGCTTCGATCCGCTCGATCTTGTAGATCACGCCTTCCGTCGCCTCGGTGGCCGGCACGGCGGCCCACCCCTCCGACGTCTTGACGGCGACGACCGAGCCGGGAACGGGCTTGTCGAGCGTCTCGCCCAGCCACAACTGGCACGCGACCCGCGCGCCGCCGACATTCATCACGGCCGGCACGGAGCTTTGGGGAAGGCCCAGGCTCACGAGATCGACGAGGCTCTCGCCGAACAGGCCGGCCACTTGCGCGAGGTCTTCCAAGGACCACGGCGACGTGCCGTTCATGCGTCGATGAGCCTGGGCATACGACAGCCCGATCGCTTCGGCGAGCCATGCCGACTGACGGTACTTCGGGAGCCCATGCCGCTCCATGAGGGCGCGAACGCAGGAGACCGCCAGCGAGGGCCGGGCAGTCGCTGGCGGCGACGCGTGGGAGTCATTCATCCGTGTCGAGTTGCATGTTTTGTGAGTGTAGCGGTGGACTGTTGTGCGCTGCGGCAGAAGAATTTGCTTGAAATGTGCAAACAACCGCCTATAGTCACCCCGATCCGAGAAACACTCTCACGGGAGAAGCAAGTGAAGGTGCTCCTGATCGATGATCATCCCCTGATTCTTTCGGCCTTGGAAGTTGTCGTTCGACGGCTTGCGCAAGATGTAAGTGTCACCTGTGCGCCGAACGCCGCGCTGGCGCGGGAGGCCCTCGCCGCATCGCCGGATTTCGACCTCGCCCTGCTCGACCTGCAACTCGGCGACGACGACGGCTTCGCGCTGCTCGCGGAGCTGCGCGCTGCCTATCCCGCGGTTCCCATCGTCATCGTCTCCGCCTCGGATCGCCGCGCGCAGGTGCTGCGCGCCATCGACCTCGGCGCCATGGGCTTCGTCTGCAAGTGCGCGGGCAACGACACGCTGCTGAAGGCGCTCGAGATGGTCGTGTCCGGCGGAATCTACCTGCCTCCCACGATCATGAGGAGCGCCGCATCGGCCGACGAGGACGCCAGCCACCGGCTGCTCGACAGCACGAGCCGGGGCATGACAGCGCCGCGTGGCGAGGACACCGACGCCGTGATTGCTCGGCTTGGCCTGACTCGACGTCAGTCGGAGGTGCTCTCGCTGCTGCTCCGCGGCCAGTCCAACAAGCTGATCGCGCGCGCGCTCAATCTCTCGGTCGAGACGATCAAGGACCATGTCGCTGCGGTCCTTCGAGCGCTCAAGGTGAGTTCGAGAACACAGGCGGTGCTCGTGGTCAGCGAGATGTCCCTCGCCGGAGGCGGGTGGCGGCACGGGCAGAGCGCTGCGGGAGTTCGATCGGAAGCCCTATCGGAAGCCATACCGAGCAGGCCGTCGTCTTGAGCCCGGCCGACGCGGCGCTCGAAGGTCGGTCACCACCGAATACTGCGCTTCGAGCAGCAGACTGAGGCGTCTGCGCCTTCTCGGCGCCCCGCCGACGCTCTGACGCAAAGCAATTGACCCTTTCGAGGCTCCTCGCTAACCTCGACCTGCGCGAATCAAGAGCCGCAACGGCACGGAGGGGTGATGAAGAGGAACCAAGCGCTCGCAGCGGCGATCGGCGGGGCTTTCGTTCTGTGTGGGCTCGTCGCCTGTGCGCAGTTTCCGTCTGCGGTCGCCCCCGGCACGACGACCTGCCAGCAACACCAGAATCGGTACTGCAGCGCGAATCACTGCGATCTCGACATCACGGTGAGCGCATGCAGCGCGAGCGGGATCAAGCTCCCTGACGACCTGGACTCGCTGCATCTGTGCAAGAGCGACGGTGCGAAGACCATCAACTGGAAGCTGCCGCCGGGCGGCGCATACCGGTTTCGCGATGATGGAATCGACTTCGTCGGCCTGCCGAATCACGACGACTTCGACCCGGCAACGAAGCAGAAGGGCCCCTTCAAGTATTCGTGGGACGACAAGCTGAAGAACGGCGGAGGGGCGTCTTTCAAGTATGCGATCAGGATCCAGGACGCTTCCGGGAATCGCTGCGACAAGGACCCTCGCATCACCAACGACTGAGGTCGACAGCCGCTGACGCGGCTGCGACCATCGCCGCTTTCGGACGCGCACATGGCCGCCCTGCACGCCCTGCTGCTCACCGACGTCGTCGAAAGCACGCGTCTCACCGAGAAGCTCCAAGAGAGCGCCGCGACGGCGTTGTGGTCGGCCCACGACCGGCTGGCGCGGGACCTGATTCCGCGATGGCGCGGCCGGGAGATCGACAAGACGGATGGGATGCTGCTCCTGTTCGATTCGGTGGCCGATGCGGTGGGATACGCGCTGGCGTATCACCGTGCGCTGCGCAAAGCGGGTCTCGGCATCACGGCGCGGGCGGGCATCCATCTCGGCCCGGTGACCCTGCGCGCCAATCACGCGGAAGATATCGCTCGCGGTGCCAAGCCCATCGAGGTCGATGGCATCGCGCTGCCGATGGTGGCGCGAATCATGTCCGTCGCCGCAGGCGGCCAGACGTTGCTCAGCGAGGAGGCGAGGAGGGCGTTGGGCACGTTGCCCTTATGGGTGCAGTCGCATGGCCATTGGGCCCTCCACGGCATCGCGCGGCCCATCGAACTGTTCGAGATCGCGGACGACGACGTTCCTTTCACGTCGCCTCCGGATGGCGCGAAGGCGTATCGAGTCATTCGTCAGGGTGATCTCTGGCAGCCGTTGCGAGAGATCAGGCACAGCCTTCCAGCGGAGCGCGACAGCTTCGTCGGGCGAGAGGAATCGATCGACACGCTGGCGAGGAAGCTAGATGACGGCGCCAGGCTGGTGTCGGTGCTTGGCATGGGGGGCGTCGGCAAGACCCGCCTCATCACGCGGTTCGGATGGACCCGACGGGCGCATTTCCCCGGCGGGGTCTGGTTCTGCGACTTGTCGCAGGCCCGCGACATCGACGGCATTCTCTTGGCCGTGGCGCAGGGCCTCGAGGTGCCGCTTGGCCAGGCGGATCCCATCGTCCAACTGGGGCAAGCAATCGCCGGGCGGGGCAGATGCCTCGTTCTTCTCGACAACTTCGAGCAAGTCGCGAAGTACGCCGAGGAGACGCTCGGCCGCTGGCTCGAGCGGGCGCCCATGGCGCAGTTCATCGTGACGACAAGGGAAGTGCTCGGCATCATCGGCGAAGAAATCCTCGCGGTTCCGCCGCTCGACCGCGACGACGCCATTGAGCTGTTCCTGAAGCGAGCCAACGCAGCACGCGAAGGGGCTGGCCGGAGCCCTGACGACATGAACGCAATCGGCCAACTGGTCAAGGTGCTGGACTGCCTGCCCCTGGCGATCGAGCTCGCGGCGGCCCGCGTTCGCGTCATGTCGCCGCGCACGTTGCTTGCACGCATGAAGGATCGCTTCGACGTGCTTCTGTCGCACGCCGGCCGGCGCGACCGGCAGGCGACGCTGCGTGCCGCTTTCGATTGGTCCTGGGAGCTGCTCAGCGAGATCGAGAAAGGCGCGCTCGCGCGCCTGTCGGTCTTCGAAGGGGGCTTCACGCTCGAGTCCGCAAGTGCCGTCGTCGGCATGCACCCGACTTCGGGGACGCCGGCGATGGTCGATGTCCTGCAGTGGCTGGTCGACAAGAGCTTCGTGCGCCAGCTGGCGGGCGAGCGATTCGACCTGCTCGAAAGCGTTCGCGAGTATGCGGCGCAACACCTTCGCACCGCCGGCAGGTTCGAAAGCAGCGGCCCTGACTGCGAAGCCGAGGCCCGCGCCCGTCATTGGCGCTACTTGGCACACCTGGACGAGCGAGCCGCCGTCGCCAACCGCTGTGCGGAGCTGAGCAATCTTGTCGCTGCCTGTCGTGCTGCCGCCGAGGCGGGGGATGGCCCGGGCGCCATCGGCTGTCTCATTGGAGCATGGGCGGCACTGCGCCTGACGGGCCCGTACCGGGCCGGCGTCGATCTGGTCGCGCCGGTAGAGCGAATGAGCGCACTGAGCGAGCGAGAGAAGGCCTGGGCGCATTGGGTGGCCGGCGATGTGCACGAAATTCTCGGCAACATCGACTCGGCGCGACTGCACGTCGAGCGCGGCTTGCAGGCCGCCGAGCACTGCGCAGACATGGCGTGCAAGGGGCGTCTGCTCATCGTCCGGAGCAGCCGCCAGGAGCTGGATGGCGACCTCGACGGCGCGCTGGCCAGCCTCACGGAGGCACACCGACTCGGGCAAGCACTCGAGGACGACGCGTTGCAGGCGTCTGCGCTGATCGTCCTGGGCGGGCTCATGGATCATCAATCGCGCTTCTCCGAAGCACGCACTTATCTGCAGCAGGCGCTCGCGCTCGCCGTTGCCCGGGGCGACCGACGCAGCGAGGGTGGCGTCTTGGGCAATCTCGGGGGTATCCACCATGCGCTGGGCG
>DATIDZ010000472.1:0-7144 GCA_035456045.1 Caldimonas sp. | reverse complement strand
GAAGTTCGCCGCAGGCCGCGACGACCCAACCCAGCTCGCCTACGGCCAGAGCATCACCGACGCCTGTCTCGGCTGGGACGACTCGTTGCAGGTGCTCGAGGTGCTGAGCGCCGCCGTCGCGGCGCGGCGCCGCTTGCACGGCGCGTCGGTCGCCGCGGCGACGGCGTGATCGCCGGCGCCGGCCGCTAGGGAGCGACCCGGCCCTCGATCGAATCGTCGAGCGTCTTGCCGATCGCCGCACCGATCAGCATCTTGACGCCGGCGATCGCGGCGCCGTGCTTGTTGTCCCAGTAGTACCCGCCGCTCGGCGCGACGCGGATGACGGTGATCCGCGGGTCGTCCTCGCCTTCGGTGAACCAGGTCTTCAGCACCGGCTTCCACAGGTTCTTGATCTTCTTGCGATCGCGGCTGATCGAGGCCTGGCCGGTCAGGGCGAGGAAGCCGGCGTGCTCGGACGCCTGGAAGAACAGGCGGACCGAAGGCGACTGGGCGATCTCGCGGTTCTTGTGGCTGTCGCTGGCGCTCAGGAACCAGAGCGTGCCGTCGTCGTCGACCTCCTGGACGCTCATCGGTCGCGTCGCGCCGGAATCGCCGGCGCTCACGGCCGTGCAGAAGAAGCACGTCTCGGCCTTCTCGACGAGCTCGCGGATGCGCTTGACGGCGTCTGCGCCGCGCAGGTCGTCGCGGTTGTCTTCCGGCTGTTGGCGATTGATGGAGTCCATGAGATTCGGCGGGAGTGGCAGCCGTGGCATCGTCCGGTCGCGCGGACCCTCGCTCAAGCGGCACGCACCGGGGCGGGAGGTAGTCTGTCTCCGACATGCGGTGGCCGACGTGGCACGAGCGACCGACCTCGCGCTCGGTTGACGCGCGAGCGCGGCGACGATCCAATCGGGCGATGCCCCGCCCCCGTGTCGATCGACGAAGTCTCTTGACGGCCGGCACAATCGCGGCCTTCGGCGCGCCCGCGCTGGCCTTTGCGCGCGGCCTGCCGGCGATGACCGACGGGCCCTTTTATCCGTCGATCGCCTACCGCGCCCGCGCGCTCGACTGGGACGCCGACCTGACGACGGTGCGCGGTCGCGCCCCCGACGGCCAGCCGCTCGAGAAGGCCCGCGGCGAGCACCTCGACCTGCACGGCATCGTTCGCGACGGCAACGGCCGCGCGGTCGACGGCGCCGAGGTCGAGATCTGGCAGTGCGATGCGTTCGGCAGCTATCGCCATCCGCGCGGCGCGGGCGACCGCGTCGACGCCGCCTTCCAGGGCTTCGGCGCGACGCGGAGCGACCGCGGCGGCGGCTACCGTTTCCGCACGATCCGGCCGGTGCCCTATCCCGGGCGAACGCCGCACATCCACGTCAAGGTCCGCCATCCGGCGTTCGGCGAGGTCACGTCGCAGCTGTTCGTGGTCGGCGAGCCGGGCAACGCGGCGGACTTCCTCTACCGCGGCCTGGACGACAGCGATCGTCGCGAAGTCGAGATGCGGCTGCAGCGCGCGCCCGCCGGCGACGCGGTGACGTGGATCGTCGAGCGCGATCTGGTCGTCGGCGGCTAGCTCCGTCGGCTCCTGGCCGGTCGGCGTCCGGCCGACTCGGCGCTCGGCCTCGTCGGCATGCGCGCACCCGGCGTTCAGTCGGCGTCGTCGGCGCCGCCCGCATCGCGGGCGAGGCGCTCGCTCTTCCAGTAGACGTCGTCGCCGCCGAGGCCGTCGAGGTTGGCGCGATTGAGCACGCGGGCGACGACGAACAGCAGGTCGCTCAGCCGATTCAGGTACTGGCGGGCTTCGCTGCGGACCGGGTCGCTGCCCGCGAGCGCGACGACAGCCCGCTCGGCGCGGCGCGCCACGGTGCGGCCGACGTGGGCGAGGGCGGCGCTGCGCGTTCCCGCCGGCAGGATGAACTCCTTCAGGCGCGGCAAGCTGGCGTTGTAGTGAGCGAGCGCTTCGTCGAGACGCGCCACCGCCTCGACCTTGAGCAGCGCGAAGCCCGGGATCGACAGCTCGCCGCCCAGGTTGAAGAGCTCGTGCTGGACGACGACGAGCAACTCGCGGACGTCGTCGGGCAAGGGCTCGGCGAGGAGGACGCCGAGGGTGGAGTTGAGCTCGTCGACGTCACCGAGCGCGGCGATGCGCAGGTGGCTCTTGGCGACGCGGGTGCCGTCGCCTAGGCCGGTCGTGCCGTCGTCGCCGGTTCGCGTCGCGATCTGGGTGAGGCGATTGGCCATGGTCGAGTCATCCTAGCAGCGCCGACCGCACGGTCGGCGTGGCGCCAGGGGCATTCCTACAATGGCGGGTCGGCCTCGCGCCGCGGAGCTCCGCCATGAACGCACCCCTGCCTGCCCATCTGCTGCCGAAGCTCGCGCCGCGCGCCGTTCCCCCGGCGATGATCGATGCGCTCAAGTCCGCCTTCGGCGACCGCTGCTCGACCGCCCGGGTCGTGCGCGAGCAGCATGGCCGCGACGAGTCGCCGATCGATGCGCCGCCGCCGGAAGCGGTCGTGTTCTGCGAGAGCACCGAAGACGTCGCCACGGTCGTCCGGCTCGCCGACCAGCATGCGGTGCCGGTGATCCCATTCGGCGTCGGCTCGTCGCTCGAGGGGCACCTGCTCGCCGTGCAGGGCGGCATCAGCATCGACCTCTCGCGCATGAACAAGGTGCTCGCGGTCAACGCCGAGGACCTCACGGTCACGGTCGAGGCCGGCGTGACGCGCACCCAGGTCAACGACGAGATCCGCCACACCGGACTCTTCTTCCCGATCGACCCCGGCGCCGACGCGTCGATCGGCGGGATGGCGGCGACGCGGGCGAGCGGCACCAACGCGGTCCGCTACGGGACGATGCGCGAGAACGTCCTGGGCCTGACGGTCGTCACGGCGAGCGGCAAGGTGATCCACACCGGCACCCGAGCCCGCAAGTCGTCGGCGGGCTACGACCTGACCCGGCTCATGGTCGGCAGCGAAGGGACGCTCGGCGTGATGACCGAGATCACCCTGCGCGTCTATCCGCTGCCCGAGGCCATGTCGGCGGCGACCTGCACGTTCCCGTCGATCGACGCCGCGGTGCGAACGACGATCCAGATCATCCAGATGGGCATTCCGATCGCGCGGTGCGAGCTGCTCGACCGCTTCGCCGTGCAGGCCGTCAATCGCCACGACAAGCTGACGCTCACCGAGGCGCCGATGCTGCTGATGGAGTTCCATGGCAGCGAGGCGAGCGTCGCCGAGCAGTCCGCCAGCGTTCAGGAGATCGCGACCGAGCATGGCGGCGAAGGCTTCCAGTGGGCGACGACCCCGGAGGAGCGCAAGAAGCTCTGGGCGGCGCGCCACCGGGCGTACTTCGCTGGCCTGCAGATGAAGCCGGGCTGCCGCACCGTCACCACCGACACCTGCGTGCCGATCTCGCGCCTGGCCGAATCGGTGACCCAGGCGTCGGAGGAAGCGCTCGCCGCCGGCATGCAGCACTACATCGTCGGCCACGTCGGCGACGGCAACTTCCACATCGCGTACCTGGTCGACCCGACCAAACCCGAGGAGCGCGAGCTCGCCGAGGAGCTCAACGAGAAGGTCGTGATGCGCGCGCTCTCGTTCGAGGGAACGTGCAGCGGCGAGCACGGCGTCGGCCTGCACAAGATGGGCTTCCTGGTCGAGGAGGCGGGCGCCGATGCGATCGACATGATGCGCACCGTCAAGCGCGCCCTCGACCCCAAGAACATCATGAACCCCGGGAAGATCTTCGCGCTCTAGCAAGCGCGAGCGCGAAGCGCGCGACCCCATCGGGGTCGGCGCCTCCCTCTCGGAGGGCGGGGACGGAGCCGGGATCAATCCTGTCCGGAGCGGGGGGCGGCGCCAGAGGCGCTGCCTCAGTGAGCCGGGTCCTCAGGAGCCGCGATCGACCAGTGGCTTGAAACGTCGCCCCACTGGTCGACGCTCTCGAGGTTCACGCCGAAGCCCCAGAGGCGAGCCACGTGCTTGAGGACCTCGTTCGCGCCGTCGTGCAAGGGGCGGTTGTTGTGGCGCGTGTGGCGACGGGTCAGCGACCGGTCGCCGCGCAGGTTGACGCTCCAGACCTGGATGTCGGGCTCGCGCGATCCGAGGTCGTACTGCTTCGAGAGCGCCTCGCGCACTTCGCGATAGCCCTGCGTGTCGTGGATCGCCGAGACGCGCAGGTGCTCCTGGTGCTCGTCGTCCATGATCGCGAACAGGCGCAGGTCCCGGATCACCTTCGGCGACAGGTACTGGCCGATAAAGCTCTCGTCCTTGAAGTTGCGCATCGCGTGGTGCAAGGCGGGCAGCCACGGCGTCCCGGCCAGGTTCGGGAACCAGTCGCGGTCCTCGTCGGTCGGGTGCTCGCAGATGCGCCGGATGTCCGTGTACATCGCGAAGCCGAGCGCATAGGGGTTGATGCCGCTATAGGCGCGGTGGCCGACCGGCGGCTGGAAGATGACGTTGGTGTGCGACTTCAGCCACTCGATCATCACGCCGTCGGTGAGGTGGCCTTCGTCGTAGAGCGTGTTGAGGAGCAGGTGGTGCCAGAAGGTCGCCCAGCCTTCGTTCATCACCTGCGTCTGCCGCTGCGGATAGAAGTACTGGGCGATCTTGCGGACGATGCGGACGACCTCGCGCTGCCAGGGCTCGAGCAGCGGCGCGTTCTTCTCGATGAAGTAGAGGATGTTCTCCTGCGGCTCGCTCGGGAAGCGCTTGGCTTCGTCGGCCTCACCCGGGCGCTCGACGCGCTTGGGCAGCGTGCGCCAGATGTCGTTGACCTGCGTCTGCGCATACGCGAGCCGCTCGTTGCGCCGCTGCACTTCCTCGGCGAGCGAGATCTTGCTCGGCCGGTGGTAGCGGTCGACGCCGTAGTTCTGCAGCGCGTGGCAGCTGTCGAGGATGTCCTCGACCGCCTGCATGCCGTACTTCTCCTCACACTCGGCGATGTAGTTTCGCGCGTAGACGAGGTAGTCGATGATCGACGACGCGTCGGTCCAGAGACGAAAGAGATAGTTTCCCTTGAAGAAGCTGTTGTGGCCGTACGCCGCGTGTGCGATCACGAGCGCCTGCATCGCCGTCGTGTTCTCCTCCATCAGGTAGCTGATGCAGGGATCCGAGTTGATGACGATCTCGTACGCCAGCCCCATCTGGCCGCGCCGGTAGCTGCGCTCGTTGGCGATGAACTCCTTGCCGTAGCTCCAGTGCCGGTAGTTGACCGGCATGCCGACCGACGCGTAGGCATCCATCATCTGCTCGGCGGTGATCACCTCGAGCTGGTTCGGGTAGGTGTCGAGCGCGTAGCGCTGCGCCGCGGCGCGGATCTTCTCGTGGTAGCTCTCGATCAGCTCGAAGGTCCAGTCGCTCGGGTCGGGCAACGGCTTCTCGGCACGCGGGCCGGCTGCCAGCGGCGCCGCAGGAAGCGTGCGCTCGGGGCGCAGGCGCCGTCGCGCCGCCGTCTTGGGATCGGCCGGCGCATGCGGGTGATGCGTCGTCATGCGGCAACTCCTTCGGCCTTGAACAGATCGCGAAAGACCGGATAGATCTGCGACGGCTGCGTCACCTTCCTCATCGCGAAGTGCTTCTGGACCTCCTGCAGCCGGGCGTATTCCTCCCAGAGGTTCTGCTCCTCGTCGGCGACCTGCACGTAGGCGAAATAGCGGCACTTGGGCAGGATGCTTTCGGTGAGCAGCTCGCGGCAGCGGCCCGAATCGTGGTGCCAGTTGTCGCCGTCGCTCGCTTGCGCGGCGTAGATGTTCCAGTCGCTCGGCGAGTAGCGCTCCTTGATGATCTCGTCCATCAGCACGAGCGCGCTAGAGACGACGGTGCCTCCGGTCTCGCGGGCCCGGAAGAAGTTCTCCTCGTCGACCTCCTGCGCCTGCGTGTGGTGGCGGATGAAGACGATGTCGATCTTCTCGTAGTGGCGCGTCAGGAACAGGTAGAGCAGGATGAAGAAGCGCTTCGACAGGTCCTTCCTCGCTTCGTCCATCGAGCCCGAGACGTCCATCAGGCAGAACATCACCGCCTTGGCGGTCGGGATCGGCATGCGCACGCGGTTGCGGAAGCGCAGGTCGATCGGATCGATGTAGGGGATGCGCTCGAGGCGCGCGCGCAGCGCCGCGATCTGCTCCTCGAGCTCCTTCTTGGCCCGCTCTTGCGCGGCATCGAGCACCGCAGGCATCTCGGCCAGACGCGCCTCGAGCTCGACGAGCTCCGCGCGCGAACCGGCGCCGATGGCGACGCGACGGCTGATCGCGCCCCGCATCGACCGGATGACCGAGAGGTTGCTCGGCGTGCCCTGGTTCGAGTAGCCGGCGCGGTGGCTCTTCAGCTCGGGCGCTTCGGCGATCTGCGTGCGCATCATCCGCGGCAGCGCGAGATCGTCGAAGAAGATCTGCATGAACTCTTCCTTGGTGAGGTGGAAGACGAAGTCGTCCTCGCCCTCGCCGGAATCGCCCGCCTCGCCGCTGCCGCTGCCGCGCCCGGAGCCGCCTTGCGGGCGCTCGATGTGGTCGCCGCGAACGTACTCCTGATTGCCCGGATGGACGATCTCGCGCGCGCCACCGGGGCCGTGGCCGAACGTGGGCTCCTTGATGTCGCGCTTGGGCAGGTGGATGTCCTCGCCCTGCTCGATGTCGCGGATGCCGCGCTTGTCGACGGCCTTTCTCACCGCATCGCGCAGCTGTCCCTGGTAGCGGCGCAGGAACCGCTCGCGGTTGCCGATCGACTTGTTCTTGCCGGCGAGGCGACGATCGATGATTTGCTGGAGCATGCGCGTTCCCCGAGTCGTGGGCTCAGCTGCTCTTGCGGACCCTCAGGTACCACTCGCACAGCAGGCGCACCTGCTTGGGCGTGTAGCCCTTCTGGACCATGCGGTTGACGAAGTTCTCGTGCTTCTTGGCCTCGTCGGCGCTCGCCTTGGCGTTGAAGCTGATCACCGGCAGCAGCTCCTCGGTGTTCGAGAACATCTTCTTCTCGATCACCGTGCGCAGCTTCTCGTAGCTCGTCCACGCCGGGTTCTTGCCGGCGTTGTTGGCGCGCGCGCGCAGCACGAAGTTGACGATCTCGTTGCGGAAGTCTTTCGGGTTCGAGATGCCCGCGGGCTTCTCGATCTTCTCGAGCTCGGAGTTCAGCTGGGCGCGGTCGAACACCTCGCCCGTGTCGGTGTC
>DATIDZ010000471.1:0-8701 GCA_035456045.1 Caldimonas sp. | reverse complement strand
GGCCTTGCTCAAGGCGTCCGCGAACGGCGACGCGGCCGTTCTCGCCCGCGAGGTCCGCGCCCTGGCCGACGTCGCCGCGAATCCGCAGCTGCGCCAGTTCGCCGACAGCCCGAAGATCGACGCGGCGCAGATCTTCGACCTGCTCACCGGCGTTGCCGGCACGCCGCCGGGCGCGCCGCTCAGCGACGCCGCGAAGAACCTGCTCAGGACCGTGATCGACAACGGCCGCCTGGTCGCGCTCCCCGAGATCGCGGCGCAGTTCCAGGCGCTGGTCGACGCGCGCACGGGCGTTTCGCAGGCGACGATCGAGAGCGCGTTCCCGATCGACGCGACGCAGGTCGCCGACGTCAAGGCGGCGATGGAGCGACGCTTCGGCAGGAAGCTCGAGACCAGCGTCGTCGTCGTTCCCGAGCTGATCGGCGGCGTTCGCGTGGTCGTCGGCGACGAGGTGCTCGACACGTCGATCCGCGCTCGCCTCGAACAGATGAAGGCGGCGCTCAGCGCCGCCTGATGTCGCCTCCCGCGCCGACGTCGAACGAGTCTTCATTGAATTTCAACCAGCCTGCCCGAACCGCAGACCGGAGCCCGACATGCAACTGAACCCCGCTGAAATTTCCGAGCTGATCAAGAGCCGCATCGAAGGGCTCGCCGTCTCGGCCGACATCCGCAACCAGGGCACCGTCGTCTCGGTGACCGACGGCATCTGCCGCGTCCACGGCCTCTCCGAGGCGATGCAGGGCGAGATGCTCGAGTTCCCGGCCGCGCCCGACGGCTCGCCGACCTACGGCCTGACGCTCAACCTCGAGCGCGACTCGGTCGGCGCGGTCATCCTGGGCGAGTACGAGCACATCTCCGAAGGCGACACCGTGAAGACCACGGGCCGCATCCTCGAAGTGCCGATCGGCCCCGAGCTGAAGGGCCGCGTCGTCAACGCGCTCGGCGCGCCGATCGACGGCAAGGGCCCGATCAACGCCAAGCTGTCGGCGCCGATCGAGAAGATCGCTCCCGGCGTGATCGCGCGCCAGAGCGTCAGCCAGCCGGTGCAGACCGGCCTCAAGGCGATCGACTCGATGGTGCCGGTCGGTCGCGGCCAGCGCGAGCTGATCATCGGCGACCGGCAGACCGGCAAGAGCGCGGTGGCGGTCGACACGATCATCAACCAGAAGGGTCAGGACATGACCTGCGTCTACGTCGCCATCGGGCAGAAGGCGTCGACGATCAAGAACATCGTCCGCGCCCTCGAGGCGAACGGCGCGATGGAGTACACGATCGTCGTCGCGGCCTCGGCGGCCGAGAGCGCGGCGATGCAGTACATCTCGGCGTACTCGGGCTGCACGATGGGCGAGTACTTCCGCGACCGCGGCGAGGACGCGCTGATCATCTACGACGACCTCTCCAAGCAGGCCGTCGCGTACCGGCAGGTGTCGCTCCTGCTGCGCCGCCCGCCGGGTCGCGAGGCATACCCCGGCGACGTCTTCTACCTCCACTCGCGCCTGCTCGAGCGCGCCGCGCGCGTCAACGCCGACTACGTCGAGGCCTTCACCAAGGGCGCGGTCAAGGGCAAGACCGGCTCGCTGACGGCGCTGCCGATCATCGAGACGCAGGCGGGCGACGTCTCGGCGTTCGTGCCGACCAACGTGATCTCGATCACCGACGGCCAGATCTTCCTCGAGACCTCGCTCTTCAACGCCGGCATCCGCCCCGCGATCAACGCCGGCATCTCGGTGTCGCGCGTCGGCTCGGCGGCGCAGACGAAGGTGATCAAGGCGCAGTCGGGCGGCATCCGCACCGACCTCGCCCAGTACCGCGAGCTCGCCGCGTTCGCGCAGTTCGCGTCGGACCTCGACGAGGCGACGCGCAAGCAGCTCGACCGCGGCGCCCGCGTCACCGAGCTCCTCAAGCAGCCGCAGTACTCCCCGCTGCCGGTCTCGCTGATGGCGGCGTCGCTGTTCGCCGTCAACAAGGGCTTCATGGACGGCGTCGACGTCAACAAGATCCTGGCCTTCGAAAGCGGCCTGCACACGCACCTGAAGACGAGCCACGCCGGCCTTCTCGCCAAGATCGAGGAGTCCAAGCAGCTCGACAAGGACGCCGAGGCGGAGCTGTCGAGCGCCGTCGCCGCGTTCCAGAAGTCATTCGCCTGATCGCGCGGCGACGCAGAGCCTAGAAGAGGACTCACGCATGGCAGCCGGAAAGGAAATCCGCGTCAAGATCAAGAGCGTCGAAGGGACGAAGAAGATCACCAAGGCGATGGAGATGGTCGCCGCCTCGAAGATGAGGAAGTCGCAGGAGCGCATGCGCGCCGCGCGGCCCTACGCCGAGCGCGTGCGCGGCCTCGCCGCCAACCTCGCGAGCGCGACGCCCGAGTACAGGTCGCCCTTCATGGTCGAGAACAAGGACGCGAAGGCGGCCGGCTTCATCGTCATCACGACCGACAAGGGGTTGTGCGGGGGCCTGAACACCAACATCCTGCGTGCGACCACGCTCAAGCTCAAGGAGCTCGAGGGCCAAGGGCAGAAGGCCGAGGTGGTGCCGGTCGGCAGCAAGGGCGTCGCCTTCATGAACCGGATCGGCGCCAAGGTCGTCTCGAGCGTCACCCACCTCGGCGACCGGCCGCAGCTCGACAAGCTCATCGGTCCGGTGAAGGCGCTGCTCGATGCGTACGCCGCGGGCAAGCTCTCCGCCGTGTACCTCTGCTACACGCGGTTCATCAACACGATGCGCCAGGAGCCGGTGATCGAGCAGCTGCTGCCGCTGTCGGGCGAGCGCATGCAGCGCGAAGAAGGCAAGCACGGCTGGGACTACATCTACGAGCCCGACCCCCGGGTCGTGATCGACGAGCTGCTGGTGCGCTATGTCGAGGCGCTCGTCTATCAGGCCACCGCCGAGAACCAGGCGTCCGAGCAGGCGGCGCGGATGGTCGCGATGAAGTCGGCGACCGACAACGCCGGCAATGTGATCGCCGAGCTGAAGCTCATCTACAACAAGACGCGCCAGGCCGGCATCACCAAAGAGCTGTCCGAGATCGTCGCCGGAGCCGCCGCCGTCTAGCGGCTGCCGATCGCGGTCCGAAGAATTGAATCAAGAAGGAATCGAACATGGCTGACATGCAAACCGCCAGTGCCGTTCAGGGCAAGATCGTCCAGTGCATCGGCGCCGTCGTCGACGTGGAATTTCCGCGCAACGCGATGCCGCGCGTGTACGACGCGCTGAAGATGGACGGGTCGGCGCTGACCCTCGAGGTGCAGCAGCAGCTCGGCGACGGCGTCGTCCGCACGATCGCGCTCGGCTCGTCCGACGGCCTGCGCCGCGGCATGATGATCAACAACACCGGCAAGCCGATCTCGGTGCCGGTCGGCCCGGCGACGATCGGCCGCATCATGGACGTGCTCGGCAATCCGATCGACGAGCGCGGCCCCGTCTCGCAGGACCTCGTCGCCTCGATCCACCGCAAGCCGCCGGCCTACGACGAGCTCTCGCCGTCGCAGGACCTGCTCGAGACCGGCATCAAGGTGATCGACCTGATGTGTCCGTTCGCCAAGGGCGGCAAGGTCGGCCTGTTCGGCGGCGCGGGCGTCGGCAAGACCGTCGCCATGATGGAGCTGATCAACAACATCGCCAAGGCGCACAGCGGCCTGTCGGTGTTCGCCGGCGTCGGCGAGCGGACGCGCGAGGGCAACGACTTCTATCACGAGATGATGGACTCGGGCGTCGTCAACTCCGAGAACCTCGCCGAGTCGAAGGTCGCGATGGTCTACGGCCAGATGAACGAGCCGCCGGGCAACCGCCTGCGCGTCGCCCTCACGGGCCTGACGATCGCCGAGTCGTTCCGGGACGAAGGCAAGGACGTGCTCTTCTTCGTCGACAACATCTATCGCTACACGCTCGCCGGCACCGAGGTCTCGGCGCTGCTGGGCCGGATGCCGTCGGCGGTCGGCTACCAGCCGACGCTCGCGGAAGAGATGGGGCGCCTCCAGGAGCGCATCACGTCGACCAAGGTCGGCTCGATCACCTCGATCCAGGCCGTCTACGTTCCCGCCGACGACCTGACCGACCCGTCGCCGGCGACGACCTTCGCCCACCTTGACTCGACCGTCGTGCTGTCGCGCGACATCGCCTCGCTCGGCATCTACCCGGCGGTCGACCCGCTCGACTCCACGTCGCGCCAGCTCGACCCGCACGTCGTCGGCGAGGAGCACTACCAGGTCGCTCGCCAGGTGCAGGGCATCCTGCAGCGCTACAAGGAGCTGCGCGACATCATCGCCATCCTCGGCATGGACGAGCTGGCGCCGGAAGACAAGCTCGTCGTCGCGCGCGCCCGCAAGATCCAGCGCTTCCTGAGCCAGCCGTTCTTCGTCGCCCAGGTGTTCACGGGCACCGAAGGCAAGTACGTCTCGCTCAAGGAAACGATTCGCGGCTTCAAGATGATCGCCAGCGGCGAGTGCGACTCGCTTCCCGAGCAGGCGTTCTACATGGTCGGCACGATCGACGAAGCGTTCGAGAAGGCCAAGAAGGTCCAGTAAGGCAGAGAACAGGAACCGCCATGGCCACGCTCCACGTCGACGTCGTCTCCGCCGAGGAAAGCATCTTCTCCGGCGAGGCCAAGTTCGTCGCCCTGCCGGGCGAGATGGGCGAGCTCGGCATCTATCCGCGCCACGCGCCGCTCATCACCCGCATCAAGCCGGGCGCGGTGCGCATCCAGCGCGCCGACAACGGCGAGGAGGAGTTCATCTTCGTCGCCGGCGGCATCCTCGAGATCCAGCCCGGCTCGGTGACGGTGCTCGCCGACACCGCGATCCGCGGCCACGATCTCGACGAGGCCCGTGCCAACGAGGCCAAGGCGCACGCCGAGGAAGCGATGCAGAACGCCAAGAGCGACATCGACTTCGCCAAGGCGCAAGGCGAATTCGCGACGATGGCGGCGCAGATCGCGGCGCTGCGCAAGTTCCGCAAGAAGTGACTTTCGCGGCAGCGCCGCGAAGGTCATCGTGAGCGCGGCGAAGCATCTCGTCTTGCGCGCTCGACGGGATCCCTTGCTTCGTCCAGGATGACAGGCAACCGTCGCCGGCCGCCATGACGCTCGACATCTTCTTCGAGCGTTACCTGCTGACGCTGCACGCGATCGTCGTGGCATTCGGCCTGATCGTCTACGTCGGCGTCGCGCGCGCGCTGCCGCAACGGCGCGATCCGTCGGCCGCGATCGCGTGGGTCGTCGCGCTCGCGCTGCTGCCCTACGTCGCGATCCCCCTCTACCTGATGTTCGGCAGCCGCAAGCTCCTGATGCGCGATGCGCCGGCGCTGCTGCCGCCGATCGCCCCGCCCGGCGCCGATGACGACGAGGCCGCGTCGCTCTGGGCGCGCCGGCTCGGCCGCTCGATGGGCCTGGCGCCCGCCGCGGCCTACGAGGCGCTCCATCTGCACGCCGACGGCGGCGAGGCGCGCCGTGCGGTGCTCGACGTCATTGCCGGCGCGACCCGCACCCTCGACGTGTGCACGTTCATCCTCGCGCGCGACCGGCTCGGCGACGAGGTCGCTGCGGCACTGCGCGAGAGAGCCGGGCAAGGCGTTCGCGTCCGGCTGCTCGTCGACGGCATCGGCGCCTGGCTGTCGGGCCGGCTCGACGTCGAGTCGCTGCGCCGCTCCGGCGTCGAGGTGGTGACCTTCGTGCCGCCGTTCCGCTCCATCCTGCGCGGCCGTGCCAACCTGCGCAACCACAGGAAGATGGTCGTCGCCGACGCGACGCGGCTGTGGTGCGGCGGGCGCAACTTCGCCGCCGAGTACTTCGAGGGCGATCCCGACCGCGGCGGCATCGTCTGGCACGACCTCAGCTTCGACCTTCTCGGTGAGCTGGGTGCGCGCGCCGCCGAGCAGTTCGAGGAAGACTGGAGCTACGCGACCCGGCGCAGCAGCGGTGCCCACCTCGTGCCGGCGCCGTACCCGATCGCGCCGCCCGACGCCTCGCTCGCGCAGCTGGTGCCGAGCGGGCCCGAGCAGGCCGACGATACCGTGCAGGCGCTCCTCCTCTCGGGCTGCTTCATGGCGCAGCGGCGCATCCTCGCCGTCACGCCGTACTTCATTCCCGATGCGACCCTGCTGATGGCCTTGACGCTCGCGGCCCGGCGCGGCGTGCACGTGGACCTCATGATGCCGCGCCGCTCGAACCACCGCCTGGCCGACGTCGCGCGCCATCGTCCGCTGCGCGATCTTGCCGCCGCCGGAGCCCGCCTGTGGTTCACGCCGTACATGCTGCACGCCAAGGTCGTCGTCATCGACGAGCAGCTCGCGCTCGCCGGCTCGGCCAACCTCGACCTGCGCAGCCTCTTCCTCAACTACGAGCTGATGGTGGCTTTCTACGAGCCGTCCGACGTCGCCCGTTTCGCCGCCTGGATCGAGCGCGAGCGGAGCGCCGCGGCTCGCTTCGAGCCGACGGCGCCCGGCCTCGTCCGAGATCTGTCCGAGGGTCTGCTGCTCTGGCTCGCGTTCCAGCTCTAACGGCGGGCTAGCGTGGGCGGCGCCGCCGCGCGACGAAGCCGACCACGCCGAAGCCGCTGAGCAGCAGCGCATAGCTTTCCGGCTCGGGCACGGCGCTGATCTGGATGATTCGATCGACGTCGCTGTCCGCGTGCTGGATGTTCACGTAGGCGATGTCCGGATTGAACCTGTCGAAGTAGAGGCCGGTCGGCTCCGCACCGACGGTCGTCATGGATGCCCAGCGGCCCATCGATTCGGCGATGCCGTCGCCATCGGCGTCGACCGCGAACCAGATGTCGGCGACGCCCCCAGGCTGGTCCTCGACGACGTAGATGTTGCCCTTCGCGTCGATCGCCAGGTTGTCGGGATTCGTGAACGTCGAGCCGACGGCCAGGCCGGTGGCCAGGTCGATCGTCGTGCGGTCCACGAAGGTCTTCACCGTCGCATTCACCGGGTCGTCGAGGCTGATCGAGAACACGTTGTGCGTGTCGGTGGCGGCGAAGTAGAGCTGCTGCTTGCCGTTGGCGAAGGTCTTGATCTCCAGATCCTCCGGACGGTTGTAGCCGGTGCCCTTGAACGGCGCGAGCTGGGCCGTTGCCCGACCGTCGAGATTGCCGCCGGCGATCGTCGTCGTGCCCGGCAAGGATGCGCCGCTCGCGGTCGTGATCGGGATCCAGGTCGCCGCGCCGGTCGCGCCGAACGCCGAGCCGTCGCCGACGCGCATCACGAAGCTCTGGCCGGCGGCGAAGAACGCGTTGCCGCTCGTGGCATTGGGGTTCGCGGACGTGTACTTGTAGATCGAGCCGCCGTTCAGCTCGTCGACGAAATACAGGTTGCGGCTGGCGTCGAACGCCAGCCCTTCGTGCGCGACGCGCGGCAGGATGCTCCGCTGGACGAAGTCGGAGGTGGCCGGCCCGTTCGTCGTCGTGGGGTTGGTCAGCTCGAACAGGCGCCCCTTGGTGCTTCCGGCGCCCCAGGATTCTTCCGCGGTCAGGTAGCCGCCCCACGGTGCCCAGCGCGAAGCGTCGCCCGAGACGAAGCCCTGCGTGCCCTCGGCAACGATGGTCAGCGAGGTGTCCGTCGCCAGGTCGTAGCGCTTGACGCCTGCGGTCGCCGTTTCGAAGGGGCTGAACAGGTAGCGGCCGGCGTTCGCTCCGGTCTCGTTCGCGGTCGTCATGTCCCAGTTGTCGCCGCGCCGCCCGGCGCCCGGCGTGTTGGCGTCGAGCGTGCGCTGGCTGAACAAGGGGCTCGAAAGTTGAAGCGGTGTCGCTTCGGGCAGCGACCCTGCCGGTGCGCTTCCGGGCAGCGGCGTGAAGTTGTCGAAGCCGGCCGACGCTGCGCCACTGGCGAGCGCGAGCGCGGTCAAGGCGGACATTCGCTGGAAACGAACGGGCATGGGGATCTCCTCGGTGAAAGGAGTTCCATGCTCGGCAGGCTTCGTGTCGTCGACGTGAACGGGCGATGACAACGCCGTGGCGTGGCAAGCGGGATCAGCGTGAATCCCGCGGTCACGCTCGGCGCATGGCAGATCAACGCGCAGACGCCGCGTCGGTCATCGACAGGTGCCGATGCGCCACACCGTGACGTGGCTGCCGAGGGGGCTCGCGAGCAGCGCCCGAGGGTCCTTCGTGGTCGTCGGTACCGGTCTGCGCCAGATCCAGGGGAGCGTCCCGTAACCGACTGCGTTGGTGTAGAAGCCGGCCGCGCCGTCTTGGATGCGACCCCCGGGCCGGTCGATGACCACGTCTTGCAGCAACTGGTTGTTCGAGCACCGCTCGGCGACCAGATGAGACGCCAACCCGACGACGACCACGTCGCCGGCGACGGGAAGCGACGGCGCGATCGACAGGGGCCGCGCTCCCGCGCGCCGCGCGTACCAGGCGAAGCTCCAGCCGCCGTCGTACCAGACGCGTTCGCCCCGCTCTACATACTCTGCGGCGATCTGCCCGCCGACTCGCCCGGCGTTCGCCAGGGCGGCGTCGGCATGTGCGATGGCGATGCCGAGCGCAAGTCCCAGGCAGGTGATCCCCGCCAGAACGAAGCGCACCGGCAGCCGTTCCCCTGCGCGCTCGGCTTCGCGGGCCACGAGCAGCGCCATGGCCGGCGCGGACGGCACCAGGTACTTGGCCGGCAGGTGGTAGTAGATGGCAGCCGGCCAGGCGATCAGCAGCCACGCCAGGAGGCAGATCTGGACCGTGTCGCGGCGTCGCCAGCCGTCGACCGCGATGTC
>DATIDZ010000470.1:0-7952 GCA_035456045.1 Caldimonas sp. | reverse complement strand
GTGCCGCGCGAGCGACGCGCGATCTCGAAGCCGCCCTCGGCGTCGAGCGGCACGTCGAGCAGGCCGGCGGACCTGCGAACGATCTGCGCGAGCTCCTCGGCGCTGTAGAACTCGAGCCGGGCGACGATGCCGAAGCGGTCGCGCAGCGGGTTTGTGAGCATGCCGGCACGCGTCGTCGCGCCGATCAGCGTGAACGGCTGCAGCTCGAGCTTGATCGAGCGCGCCGCCGGGCCGTCGCCGATCATGATGTCGATCTGGTAATCCTCGAGCGCCGGATAGAGGATCTCCTCGACGACCGGCGAGAGACGATGGATCTCGTCGATGAAGAGGACGTCGTTCTTCTCGAGGTTGGTGAGGATCGCGGCGAGGTCCTTGGGCTTCTCGAGCACCGGCCCGGAGGTCTGGCGCAGGTTGACGCCGAGCTCGTTGGCGATGATGTGCGAGAGCGTCGTCTTGCCGAGCCCGGGCGGGCCGAACAGCAGCACGTGATCCATCGCCTCGTCGCGCATCTTCGCCGCGCCGATGAAGATCTCGAGCTGCTCGCGCGCCTTCGCCTGCCCGACGTACTCGGCCAGCCCCTTCGGCCGGAGCGCGCGCTCGATCGCCTCCTCGTTGGGCGACCCGGCCGCGCCGCTGACGACGCGGGCCGCCGTGCCGGCGCTGCGCGCCGACGCGGGGCCGGGCGCGAACTCGTCGGTCTGGATGCTCATGGCCCATTATCGAGCGCCGCGCGACGGGGCGACTGCCGCGACAATCGCGGCGTGCAGAGACACCGAGCCGCCTCGCGCCTGACCTCCTGGGTGTTCGTCGCCGCACTGCTCCTGAAGGGCGCGGTGCCGATGCTGGCCAGCGCCGCCGCCGCGTTGCAGGGCCGCGCGACGGCCGAGGTGTGCGACGTCTACGGCGTCGACACGTCCGGGCTCGGCGCGCGGTTGCCGGCGACGGCCACGGATTTCCCCGTGCACGCGCATCACCATGGCGATGCTCAACACGCGGGTCACGCGCATCACGCCGACGGCGAGGGGTCGACGCCGGCATCGCAACAACCGCCGGCGCACGGTCCGGCGTCGAGGGTCGCGCATGGCGGCGACCACTGTGCGCTGTCGGCGCTCGCCTTCGCGCTGGGCGCCGAGCCGCCTTCGGTCGCGGCGTTGCCGGCGGAGGTCCGGGCGCTTCAGGCGTCGATCGCGCCGACGCTGCCGCCCGTCGATCGTTCGGCACGCTGGGCAGCGCAGCTGCTGCACGCTCCGCCCGCTTCCTCCTGACCGTTCGGTCGTCCTCGTCGCGCCGGCGTTTCGCGGGAACGCGCCGGCGCGCCCGTCCATCTATCGACGGAGCGCGATGGCGCTCGCGTCGGCCTGGAGGAAGACATGTCACCCCCTTGGCTCGCGCGCGGCGTGCGACGCCGTGCGTGCGCGATGTGCGCGCTGCTGGCCGCCACGCCAGCCGTTCGCAGCGCCGATCCGCCGCTCGTGCTCGCCGCCGAGCTCGAGCGGGTCACCGTCACGAGCGGCCGGCCGACGACGATGCCGCTCGAGATCCCGACGACGGTCGAGAGCGTCACCGGCGGGCAGATCGAGAAGAGCATCAACGCCACCGACGCCGAGGACGCGCTCAAGTACCTGCCCAGCCTGAGCGTGAGGAAGCGCTACATCGGCGACCACGACCATGCGGTGCTGGCGACGCGCGCCTCGGGCAGCGGCAACAGCGCGCGCTCACTCGTCTACGCCGACGCCATCCTGCTCTCCAATCTTCTCGGCAACGGCGCCGGCTTCACGCCGAGATGGGGGCTCGTCACGCCCGAGGAGATCGAGCGCGTCGACGTGTTCTATGGTCCGTTCTCTGCGGCTTACCCCGGCAACTCGGGGGGCGCGATCGTCGATTACGTGACGCGCATGCCGAACGCCCTGGAGGCGCACGCGAAGCTGCAGGGATTCACGCAACCCGCGTACCGCCTGTATGGCACCGACGACCATTTCGGCGGCGGCGAGGCGAGCGCGTCGATCGGCAGCCGGACCGGCTCCTTTTCGTGGTGGCTCGCGCTCAACCGCCTGGCGAGCGAGGCGCAGCCGGTGAGCTTCGTCGTCAAGAACCTTGCGGCGGCGACGAGCGCCGCCGGCGTTCCGGTGACGGGTGCCGTCTTCGACCGCAACCCGAAGGAAGTGCCCGGCTGGGTGCTCGGCTCGACGACACAGACGAACGCGCTGCAGGACCACGCGAAGCTCAAGCTCTCTTACGACCTCACGCCGACGCTGCGCGCGTCGTACACGCTCGGCCGGTGGAAGAACGACGCCGACCGCGGCGTCGATTCGTACCTGCGCGACGCCGGCGGTGCGACGGTGACGAGCGGGGCGACACCGGTCGTCGTCAACATCGACGGCCGGGCCTACGCGGTCCTGCCGACAGACTTCGCGCGAACGAAGACGTCGATGGAGCACGTCATCCAGGGCGTCGTCGTCAAGAGCAGCCCGGGCGGCGAGTGGGACGTCGAGGCCTCCGCCAGCGTGTACGACTTCGCACGCGACATCGTGCGGGCCCAGGTTCCCAACGCGACCGCTCCCAGCGCGGGTCGGATCACCGACCAGCACGGCACCGGCTGGAACACGCTCGCCGTGAAGGGAACCTGGCGACCGCGCCGCGACGACGGCGAGCACACCGTCGAGTTCGGCGCGCAGCGGGACGCCTTCGCGCTGCGGACGCTCGTCTCGGACACGCCGGACTGGAACAGCGGCGAGGCCGGCGCGCGCTTTTCGGCGTTCACCGGGCGCACGACGCTGTCGAGCCTCTGGGGCCAGGACGCGTGGCGCTTCGCCGCCGACTGGCGGACGGTGCTCGGCCTGCGCATCGAGCGCTGGCGCGCCGATGATGGAACGCTTTCCGACGCGACGACCACGGTCGGCTTTGCGCCGCGCAGTGAATCGCACGTGTCGCCCAAGGCGGCGGTCTCGTTCCAGGCCAGCGATGCGTGGCTGCTGCGCGCCTCGCTCGGTCGTGCCGTGCGCATGCCGACCGTGAGCGAGCTGTTCCAGGGATCGATCTCGGCCACGGACCTGGTCAACAACGATCCGAACCTGAAGCCGGAGAAGTCGTGGACCGCGGAGCTCACGGCTGAGCGGGCGCTTGCGTTCGGCAGCGTGCGCGCCACGCTCTTCGGCGAGCGCACCGAGGACGCGCTCTACTCGCAGGTCGACGTCACTGCGGGCGGCACGGTGGCGACGATCCAGAACGTCGACCGCATCCGCACGCTCGGCCTCGAGCTTGCCGGCCAGGGCCGCAGCGTCCTGGTGCGCGGGCTCGACGTCGAGGCCAGCCTGACCTATGCCGACTCGAAGACGACGCGCAACGACAGCTTCCCCGCCAGCGTGGGCAAGTGGCAGCCGCGCGTGCCGCGATGGCGGGCGAGCCTGCTCGCCAGCTATGCCCCTGACGAGCACTGGTCGGGCAGCCTCGGCGTGCGTTACTCGGGCCGACAATACGGCCAGCTCGACAATTCGGACACCAACGGCTTCGCGTTCACCGGCTTCAGCCGCTTCTTCGTCGCCGACGTCCGCCTGCAGTACCGATTCGACCGCCAGTGGCGCGCCGCCCTCGGCATCGACAACCTCAACAACGATCGGTACTGGGCGTTCCATCCCTACCCGCAGCGAACCTTTCACGCCGAGCTGCGCTTCGACCTGTAGGTCGCGCGACACGGCCCGACCCGGAGACTTCCATGACGACGCTGTTCACCCTCCTTCACGCCGCCCGCACGGCCATCGTCGCCACGACGCTCTGCGCGGCCGCGGTCGCTGCTCACGCGCACGGCGCCAACGTCGGCGACATCGCCGTCGGCCACCCGTATGCGACGCCGTCGATCGCCGGCACCACGAACGGCGCCGCCTACCTCGCGTCGATCGAGAACAAGGGCACCGTCGCCGACCGCCTCGTTCGCGCCAGCACGCCGGCGGCCGCGCGCGTCGAGCTGCACACGATGGCGGTGGACGCGCAGGGCGTGATGCGCATGCGCGAGATCGACGGGATCGCGCTCGCGCCGAAGGCGAAGGTGCAGATGAAGCCCGGCGCCGGCCTGCACCTGATGCTGATCGGCCTCAAGGAGCCGCTCAAGGAAGACGCGAGCTTTCCGATGACGCTCGAGTTCGAGCGCGCCGGCAAGGTCGAGGTCAAGGTCGTCGTCGGCCCGCCGAAGCCGCCCACGGGGGCGGCGAGCGGCCACATGCACTGAGCTGCGCGGATCGAACGGCGCCGCGAGAGCCTTCGCTGGGCTCACGCCGACCGCGGCGCCGCGGGCGCCTTCGCCGCGCTCAGGCCGACGAGGCGCCTGGCCGCGTCGTCACTTCGCGAGCGCGCGCAACGCCAGCTTGATGCCGGCGGCGACCTCGATGTCGGGCGGCAGCGTCTTCAGCGTCGCGCTCGCCTCGCGGTCGCTGTAGCCGAGCGCGACCAGCGCCTGCAGGATGTCCGCCTGCGCGCTCGACGTCACGCTCGCCGGTGCGGCGACGGCATCACCGAGCTTGCCCTTGAGCTCGAGCAGCAGCCGCTCGGCCGTCTTCTTGCCGATGCCCGGCACCTTGATCAGCCGGCCGCTCTCCTGCAGTGACACGGCGCGCGCGAGCTCGTCGACCGACAGGCCCGACAGGATCGACAGCGCCGTGCGCGGGCCGACGCCCGAGATCTTGACGAGCAGGCGAAACGTCGACCGCTCCTCGTGGCTGAGGAAGCCGAACAGCACCTGCGCGTCCTCGCGCACGACGAAGTGGGTGAGCAGCGTCACCCGCTCGCCGAGCGCCGGCAGGTTGTAGAAGCTCGACATCGGCACGTCGACCTCGTAGCCGACGCCGCCGACGTCGACGAGGACCTGCGGCGGCGTCTTGGCAGCGAGGGTTCCGGTGAGGCGGCCGATCATGGGCGGCGATTATCGCGGCGCCCCGCTTGCCACCTTGCAGGACAATCGCCCTCCACTCGCCGACGCCCCGCTCGTGATCCTTCGCCACGCCTTCATCCCGCCCGACAACACCCGGCTCGCCAACCTCGCCGGCAGCTTCGACGAGCACCTGAGGACGATCGCGGCGGCGTTCGACGTCAAGATCCAGCGCCGCAACGAGTCGTTCCGCGTCGAGGGCGCCAAGGGCCACGCCGAGCGCGCCGTCAACCTGCTCCAGCAGCTCTACGGCCGCGCGGCCCGGCCGATCGGCGCCGAGGAGCTCGAGCTGGCCATCCTGGAGGCGATGAACGACGACGCCGGCCGCGAGGCGGCGCCGGCCGGCGCGGCCGGCGCGCCGAGCGAGCTCGACCTGCGCCTGCGCACGCGCCGCGCCGATCTGACGGGCCGCACGCCCAACCAGGTCCAGTACCTGAGGAACATCCTCGGCCACGACATCACCTTCGGCATCGGCCCCGCCGGTACCGGCAAGACCTACCTCGCGGTCGCCTGCGCGGTCGACGCGCTCGAGCGGAACGCGGTGCAGCGCGTCATCCTCACCCGACCGGCAGTCGAGGCCGGCGAGCGGCTCGGCTTCCTGCCCGGCGACCTGGCGCAGAAGGTCGACCCCTACCTGCGCCCGCTCTACGACGCGCTCTACGAGCTGATGGGCCTCGAGCGCGTCGGCAAGGCGTTCGAGAAGGGAACGCTCGAGGTCGCGCCGCTCGCCTTCATGCGTGGGCGCACGCTCAACCACGCGTTCGTGATCCTCGACGAGGCGCAGAACACGACGCCCGAGCAGATGAAGATGTTCCTGACGCGCATCGGCTTCGGCGCCAGGGCGGTCGTCACGGGCGACACCAGCCAGGTCGACCTGCCGAAGGGATCGACGTCAGGGCTCATCGACGCCGAGAACGTGCTGCGCGACGTGCGCGGCATCGCGACGACGCGCTTCACGTCGGCCGACGTCGTGCGCCATCCGCTCGTCGCGCGCATCGTCGAGGCGTATGACGCGGCCGACGCGAAGGGACGCTGATCCGCCGACGCGGGCGCCGCGCGCTGCGCGGCCGGCGCTGCGCCTGTCGCTCCAGTTCGCCGATCCGCGCCATCGCAGCACGCTCGCCCGGGCCGATGTCGCGCGCTGGCTTCGTGCCGCGCTGACCGTGCCGGCCGAGATCACGGTCCGCATCGTCGACGGCGACGAAGGTCTCGCCCTGAACCGCGACTTCCGCGGCCAGGACCACGCGACCAACGTGCTGACGTTCCCCTACGACGTCGCGCCGGTGCTCGGCGCCGACCTCGTCCTCTGCGCGCCGGTGGTCGAGGCGGAAGCCGCGGCGCAGGGCATCCCGCTCGTCGCGCACTACGCGCACCTGATCGTCCACGGCGCGCTGCACGCGCAGGGCTTCGACCACGAGCGCGCCGCCGACGCCAGGCGAATGGAAGCGCGCGAGAGCGAGATCCTGGCCTCTTTCGGCTTGCCCGATCCTTACGCGAGATAGTCGCTCGCCGCGGGCGGCTTACCCGATTGACACCCCTCGAAGCAAGGTATGTACTGAGTCGCGCGGACCGATCTCCGCGATGACGCCCGAAGGCAGAGCAGCCGACGGAAACCAATGCCCTCTGACTTTCGACGCAGGTGTCGCTTCGGTCAGGAACAATCGGGGACGAAGAATGAGTGATACCAGAGCTTTTCATCGCCGCTCGCGGCGCATCGCCGCGATCGCGCTCGGTGCCGCGCTGACGTGTGCGGCATGGGCTGCCCAGGCCGGCACCATGGTCCTGCGCGACGCCGGCACGGGCGGCTTCGACTTCGCCGCCGTTCCCGGCGGCGCCACTGGCGGCCCGGAATTCCGCAAGAACTACGACGTGCCGGCAGGTCCGGACCGCACCTACACGGCGATACCGACCGCGGCAAGTCTGTCCGTCGGCTCGGGCGCCGGGTTCATCCTGGGTGCGTCGGGCCTCAACCACTTCGACAACCGCACTGCCGACGGCGGCAACCAGTTCAGCCTCGAACCGCCCGATCAGGGTTTGTGCGTCGGCAACGGCTATGTCATCGAGTCCGTCAACCTCGCCATCGGTCTGCGCGATTCGGCAACGAACACGCGCATCGGCGGCGTCACGTCGATCAACAAGTTCTTCGGCCTGCCGTCGGCCATTCTGAGAACGGTGACGCCGCCGGTGCGCGGTCCGTTCACGAGCGACCCCAAGTGCCTCTACGACTCGGACACGAAGCGGTTCTTCGTGACGATTCTCAAGGAGGTCGTCCTGCCGACCACGGGTGCGGCGGTCGGTCCGACGAGCGTCCTGATCGCCGTCAGCAAGACGAGCGATCCGACCCAAGGGTTCCAGATCTTTGAGCTCGACACCACCAACAACGGGACCAACGGGGTCTCCAATCCCGACTGTCCTTGCCTTCCCGACCAGCCGTTGATCGGACTCGACAAGAACGGGCTCTATATCTCGACCAACGAGTTCCCGCTCTTTGTCAACGGCTTCAACGGCGCGCAGCTCTACGGCGTGTCCAAGCAGAAGCTGGCCGCTGCTGCCGCGGTCGGATCGTCGGTGCTGCCGCCGGTCTTCCATGTCAGCACGAGCTCTGTTCCGGTGCCGGCCGCCGACGTGCAATTCGGTGCAGTCTGGTACACGGTCCAGCCTGCCGTCACTCCGCCGAACAAGCCGGGCAACCTCGGCAACGACAACTCGATGCAGGGAGTGCAGTACTTCCTGAGCGCGCTGGAGTTCGCGGGCGTTCCCGACAACCGCGTGGCGGTGTGGGCGCTGACGAATACCAATTCGCTGCAGAGTGCGGTGCCTGACCTCAAGCTTCATTCGGCGGTCATCACGACGTCGACCGCTTACGTCTCGCCGCCCCGGTCGGACCAGAAGCCGAGCCCTGCCACACCGGCGCCGCGAAAGATCGACGGTGGCGACGATCGCATGCAGCAGGTGATGGATGTCGACAACACGCTCTACGGGTCGCTCACGACCGCCATCGGTTTGGCTTCGGCGCCGCGGTCGGGGATCGCCT